>JANYAR010000138.1 GCA_025361185.1 Alphaproteobacteria bacterium
TGGCGAGCGGCCATTTCGCAAGTTTCGACCGCCGCAAATGCAAGGGTCCGCTCAACGGACCCAATGCCACGGGCAAACAATGTCCCGAAGGCTGGACGCTCACTCCGTTCCCGGGGCCGCAATTTCGCGACGTCAAGGATAGCGGCAGCGCGGAAGCCAGCTATTACGCCTGGGTCGATCAGTTCAACACGTTCGGTCTGGGGCCCAATATACCGATCGCCACCGGCAATGCCTCCGACGCGCTGTTCGCCATGGTGGACGGAAAGTTCATGACCCTGCGCGTTCCTTATCCCATGGGTTTCTACGCCAAGGGGCTGGACGGGCGCATCGATGATGCCAAGGGCGGCTGGAAGGGCCGCGGGTTGTGGACGACCTATGCGACCAGGACGCCATTCCACATGGAAGGCGGCAAGGGAACCACCAGCAAAGTGTTGCACATCCAGCTTCGTCCGGACCCGCTGGCCGACTGAAACAGCCGCCACAAAGCGCACGACCCCCAGTTTGCTTTGAAAACCCGCTGGGATGGTCCTGGCGGGTTTTTCGATTCTGGCCATTTCTTCACTTCGCTGTGGATGACCCCGTCAACATGGCCTTCCAACCCACCCCAATTAAGAACTGGTTAACCTTCCTAGGCCAAAGCTTGGGCGGGCTTATAGCGAGGTCATGCGCGGGCATGACCGGCTAAAGGGGCGTTTCGGACGTGACCGGAGACGCTGATGCCGACAGTCATTCGATTCAATAAGAACCGCTATCTCGCTTCCGGGGTAGACCTGACCGAGTTGTTCGAGCAGCTTCCGGAGCCGATCGCCTATTTCAATGCCAACAACCGGCTGAGCGCCTGCAACCTGAGCTTCCGGGACCATTTCCCGGTGGTGGTTGAATCGGACTTCCTGAAACGCGCCAACAGCGGCGCAATTTCCGGCCGTCACCGGTCAGATCTCGGGCCCACCCGCAAGGCATTGACCGGACCAGCCACCACGAACCTTCCGGCGGCCCGAAGCCAATTCGAGCCGCAGGTCCGCAGGACGCCCGACGGCGGAACATTGCTGACCTTCCGTGATCAGTCGGCGCTGCACAGGATGGAGGAAGGGTATCGCCAGGAAATCGACGCCTTGAAAGAGGAGTTGGCGGCGGCCCGCCAGGCTCGGCGGGACGCCATGAACACGGCGCGTGGCCGCAAAAACTTTCTGACGTCAACCAGCCACGAACTCAGGACACCGCTCAATGCAATTATGGGATTTTCGGAAATTCTCGCCAAGGAAATGTTCGGACCTTTGCAGAACGAGCGTTATCGCGAATACGCCGAGATCATCCACACCAGCAGCCACCATGTCCTGGCGCTGATCAACGATTTGCTCGATCTCTCAAAGCTCGACGCGGGCAAGCTGGAACTGCATGTCGAGCCGGTTGAGATTCTGAAGATCATCATTGATTGCGTCCGCTGCGTTGAAGCACTGTCCACGCGCGACCATATTGGAATCGCAGTCCACATTAATGATGGCGTCGACCGTATTTGCGGAGACGATAGACGCCTCCACCAGATGCTCCTCAACCTGCTTTCCAATGCGCTGAAATTCACCCCTGCTGGCGGTGCGATCACGATTGACGTTTTTCGGCGCGGACCTGATGTTGCGATCTCGGTGTCGGACACCGGAATTGGAATCAAGGCGGAAGACATTCCAAAAGTGCTTGAGCCCTTTGGACAGGTGGAAAGTCCGCTGAGCCACAAACATAAAGGCACAGGCCTGGGACTTCCCCTGACCAAGGAGCTGGCGGAGTTGCATGGCGGATCGTTAACAATGGAAAGCAGTGTCGATGTGGGCACCACGGTGACCATCACACTGCCGCCCGATCCACCGGCGGCGCACGCCACCGCTTCCCACTAGCCTGGAAGCGAACGCCGTGGCGCGCGATACCAACGCCATGCGCAACAACGAAAAAGGCCCCGCATCGCGGGATGCGGGGCCTCTTGCTTTGTATGCTTACTGTTTGATGATCTGCCCGTCCGGCAAGCGGATCACGCCCCAGCCGCCATTCAGCGGATCCTTGCGGAAGGGGTGCTTGGCGGCTTCAGCCTCATCGATCTCGATGCCCCAGCCCGGCTTGTCGTTGGCATAATAATAGCCGCCGCGCATTTCCGGCACGCCCTTGAAGATCGCCTTTTCCGCATCGTTGAAGGGGGTGAATTCCTGGATGCCGAAATTGGTGATGTTGAGATCCAGGTGGATCATTGCGGCATGGCCGATTGGGCTCACATCGCCGGGGCCGTGCCAGGCGGTGCGCACACTCATGATCTCGCCCATCGCCGCGACTTTGCGCGCCGGCGTCAACCCGCCCATCTGCGACAGATGCATGCGCATATAGTCGATCAACCGGTCCTTGATCAGCGGCGTCCATTCATGGGGTGAGTTGAACAGCTCGCCCATCGCCAGCGGCGTACTGGATGCCGCGCGGATATTCTTGAACCAGATGATGTCTTCCGGCGACAACACATCTTCCAGGAAGAACAGACGATATTGTTCCAGGTCCTTGGCGACTTGGATCGCCTCGGTCGGCGTGTAGCGCTCATGGGCGTCATGCAACAGCTCGATCTCGGGCCCCAACTCCTTGCGCGCCGCCTCGAACAGCGCCAAGGCGCGACGCTTGGCGCCCTCGCGCTCGAACACCGGCTCGTCATGGATCGCGGGGATGCGGTTTCCGGCGCGCGGCGCGCCATAGCCGGCCATGCCGGGGGTGCCGACCTGCATGCGGACATGGCGGAAGCCCTGGGCCATGAATTTTTTGGCCTCGTCGATGGTCTGGCTGATCTCCGCGCCTTCGGCATGAGCATACAGGTCCACACCCTCGCGTGCCTTGCCGCCCAACAGCTGATAGACCGGCATGCCGGCCATGCGGCCCTTGATGTCCCACAACGCCTGGTCGACGCCGCTGATGGCGTTGTTTTCCACCGGGCCATTGCGCCAATAGGATGAGTTGTACGACATCTGCCAGATGTCCTCGATGCGGTCGACGGTGCGGCCCACCAGCAGCGGCTTGAGATAGAGATCCACCGCCGGCTTTATCAGATCAGCGCGCTGGGTGAAGGTCGCGCAACCATAGCCATACAATCCGTCCTGGTCGGTAATGACCTTGACCACGGTCAGGCGCGAGCCCTTGGGGGCGCATTCGATGACCTTGAGATCTTTAATCTTGGGCATCGGCATGCCGCGGGCAGCCCGGGCCGAAGCCGCCTGGGCATCCGCCTCCTTGCTCGACACCATCGCTGCAACCGCGGTGCTCGCCATGGCCGCACCGAACAATTCCCGTCTACGCATCATAATTCCCCTGATGTTTTTTGGTTGAAGTGTTTTGGTTGGCGCGACCGTAAGCGGCGCGCAAACAAACGGCAAGTTTTGAGT
>JANYAR010000142.1 GCA_025361185.1 Alphaproteobacteria bacterium
TGCCAATGCAGCGGTGCTCCGATCTCAGAGAGACATCATTATCGTTACTATCACTACGTTCCCAGAACAGTTCTCCGCCCGCCATGTGAACGGTGTCTGATTGGGCATCGGCCCCCCATAAATAAAGCGGGCCGACAATACCCGCGCCGGTTTGTTCAGCACACGCATACAGTTGTTCAAGCCAGCCCGGACGGACGAGAACATCATTGTCCATGAAAACCGCGTATTTGGTATCGATCAGATCAACAACGCGGCGGCGCGCTTGCGTGGGCCACAAGGATTCATCGAAGCGAATGACTTCGAGCGACCACTCATTCGAACGATCAGCGATCTTCGAGCGCAGCCAGTCCGGATCACCGGTATCAACATACAAAAGTCGAATGGGAATGCGCGTGTTGCGAACCAGTTCATCAATCATCATTTCAGTCAATTGATGCCGTTCCCGGCAGGTAATGACGACAGTCACCTGCGGGCGAGATTCGGTTTGCCCGTCCAAATTACCGGTCATCGTCTTCGCCCATAGTTCCCAATATCGACTTTCGTACTGAACGCCAGACTAGCAGTTTGAACCAAACGCAACAATCTGCAGTATGATGGGGACCACCCATGTTAACTCTGTTGTCCATTATGTTTTGGTCGAGCGCTAAGCTGCACCGACATGGCCCACCCATGTCGTGTGGCCCATTTGCCTAATGCAAGAGCTCTTGAACCAGGGTGGCGACGACGCGATCCCAGGTGTAATTGGCTTCGACATGCTGGGGCCCCGCTTTGGCCGCGAGAGCGCACCAGGCATTGTCCTCGATCGCGGAAGTCATCAAGGCTATCAGGTGCTCAATGTTGGGCTCAAGCCATACATGTTCCTGGCCTTCTACGGAGTTGGAACGCCTTGCACTTTCAATTTTTCGTGCAAACGTCTCAGTCACAAAATCGTCGGTGGCACCACCATCTGTGCAGATAACGGGAATGCCAGAGGCTGCGGCCTCCAGCACGGGAATGTTGAATCCCTCGGCCCGGTAGGGAGAAACATAGGAATCTGCAACCTGATATAGCAGAGCCATTTGCCTGTTCGAAAATGAATTCCCGAAGTATCGTATTTTGCGGATGACGCTTTCCTGGTCGGAAGGGGGCAATTTCCGCATGATCTTGAGCAGATGTTCCTTGGACTGATAAAACGGATTCAACCCCTTGAGGACAAGTCGCGCTTGTGGGAATTTCCGGCTCACTTCCGCAAACGCCCGCAATAGCAAGTCGATTCCCTTGTTTGGCGTTATTGCGCCGACGGATAGAAAGACAAAGTCGCTTTCCACAAGAGAGAGTTTGTTGCGAATACTGCTGCGAAGATCGGGCATGGGATGGAATGTTTCGATATCAACCCCGTGCGGAACAACAACAACCTGATCCGTCCTGAAGCCCGACTTGTAAAACCCTTCCGCTGACCAACGTGACGGCGTAACAGCCTTTACCCCTGAAGGCGGGCCGAGGCGCTGTTGGAACTGCTGGTAGGTTCTGTAATCCCTGCATTGGTCTTTTCGAATGGTTTGCTGCTCCGACGTGCCGAAGACCGCGGTCTGGCGTGAATGCGAGGGTGCAAAATCAAGCGGATACGAGATTCTGAGCAAAAGGTCCGCGTTTTCGCCCGCTGCGGCGGATCCGATGGATTTCAGTATCTGTTCTGCCTGCGGTTCGAATATCCCATCCTGCCGTTCCCACCACTGATGACAGAGCGGCGCGTCTATCACCTTGAGGACAACATCTGTCCGGCGTGACAGGGACAGGAGCTGCCATTGATTCACGATGGCATAGGAATGGGGGAGAAGCCGCCAGCCTTCGACGATCAGGCTGTGTGTCGTTTGCGCGCGATCCGGTGAAGTGCCGGTCGCCCGGGTATTTTTTGAGGGAGGGGCAGTGCCGAAATCGGCTTCAAAATAAGCTTCGGGGGCATTGATGAATTCCTTAAGGGCCGCGGAAGGCGGAGGCGCGATCTTTTGAAATTCATACCCGAACCTGCGAGCAACCGATTTCACAAGCGCTTTTGCGGCATGTCCCTGTGATCCATGATGCGATCGCCGTTCACCCAACTTCCTGAATCGTTGTAGGAGAGTCTCCGCCGCGGGAGCGGACCTGCGCACGGCCCGGCCACGTTCTTGCGGCGAGTCATGATGCAAGGTCGTTGAAGTGGCCTGATCATTCAGCGGCAGCGCAAGGGGTGGAACTGTCACATATGCGTTCATTTGCGCGTAGAGCGTGTTGGTTATCATATCGTTCGTGCCGCAACGAAAAACTTCCCTGCCGTATCGTGCCTTGTTGCCGGGAATCCGCACGGGGCGATTGTCCATCGGAAATAGAGAAAGTAACTTGTGGGCGCCTTGCGGCGATACGAGATAGGAGCACAGGCCGAATGCGTTGTTGAGGCGCATCGGGACTGAGTCCGCAGTCTCTTTGGTGAATGCTTCGAGCTGTTGCACCGAGGGCGTTTCGTTCGAGAAAAATCCGGCAAGATTGCAATGCTCTGAAATCGTGAAATCCAGGACCGCGTTGGTGTTATAGCCAAGAAGAACAACGTCCCACTCCCGCAACTTGGAGAACAGCTCTTCAATCTGGCGTCCGATATCGTGCCGACAGTAGACATCATCCTCAAAGATCAACAGGGTGCGTTGGGTTCTGTCCGCCTCGGCCCACAGCGCGCGATGCGATGACGCGCAACCAAGCATACCCTGCGTGTAGCCGACCGCGTCTGCCTTGACGGCTCCGTTGCGCACAAATTCATCAAAGGCGAGGGTACGCCCGTCAATCGCGTCGAACACTTCGAAGCGCAAGCCCGTTTCACTGTTTCTCCGGAAAAAGTCGGCGCGCTTTTGAGATTCGCGTGCGAGGCTGATCACGTAACATCGATACGAATTATCCATTTTTCATTCTTTACCTAATATTGCTCTGGCCTTTTGCGTCTGGCCGCTGGCTGCGGCCGAATGCAAGAGGCAAAGAAGAATTATGGCCCTCGATGTCTGAAGCATGCCGCCCTCGATGCTCCTGATCTGGTCCCTGGATCGATATTTGCGCCGCTCAGGGCCAGCACCACGGCAACCGGACCAAGTCCTAAAAACACGCCTCGCCCCAGTGCCGGGCGCGCCAGATTGCGGACCTTCCTTTTTCTCAGACAACCCGGGCCCCGCAGCACTGAATTTGCAGCCATTGAGCCAGACGGGAACTTTGCTGGCAACTGGGGTGGTACGGAATACTGCGCTATTTCAGTGCTCTAGGTGCCGGCGCGATCTTTGCGGACGTGCCTGCTTGGTCAACGCGCCGGCGAAAAACGGAGCCCCGAAAATTGCCAGTCCGAATGCCCGCTTTGGGTCACAAGCAGAGATGTCCGTTTGGCGCCTGCAGCAACCACGCATGGGCGCGGGGAATCCGCCGAACGTGGAAAGACGGCCTGATTTTTGGCGGAAATCCTGGATTTATGATCCCCTTTTCCAGAAAGGGTTCCTGGTTCAATCTCAGGCGCGCGCCCGCTCGGGCTGACATTCTCGAAGAGCTGGCAATCTGTCGCGCACCGATGCTAGGCCTTCAATTCCGCATTTGGGCCAAGTGGCCTCGGTAGGCAAAATGACCTGGAAACGTGGACTGCTGCCGCTTTTGCACCGACCGTATCTCATGACCGCCATTGCGGTTGGCGTCGTTCTTTCTTTTGCAACTGCGCCCTGGATTGAACGTGGCATGACCCGCGCTTTGATCGGCTGGGACGGTGGCATCGCGGTCTTCCTGTGTTTCTCCTTCCTCTACATGCTGGGCGCAGATTCAAACTGCATGAAACGGCGCGCAATCGACCATGACGAAGGCCGTCACGTCATGCTGGTGATAACCATGCTCGCGGCGGTCGCCAGCGTCGTGGCGCTGGCGGTTGAACTATCGGCCGCCAAAGGTCAGTCCGGCGGAGGACTGCGCGTGGCGCTGGCGGCAGGTACGGTGGTCCTGTCTTGGCTGTTTGTACAAATCACCTACGCGATGCATTACGCCCATGTGTACTATGTGGCCGAGGAGGGATCAGCCCAGCACCAAGGTGGCCTTGATTTCGGTTATGGCGCCGAAGAGCCCGACTATTGGGATTTTGTTCATTTCGCCATCGTGATCGGCGCGACATCCCAGACCGCTGACATCGTCTTCAAGTCCAAAGAATTGCGCCGCGTCGGTACCTTGCACAGCCTGGTGGCATTCGGCTTTAACACTGCAATTCTCGCCACCATGATCAATTTGGCAGCCAATCTTTTTTGAAACGACGCCTCATGGCAGCTTGGCCTGCCGGTTTGGATCGGGTGTGGACGTCAGCATGGCGCCCCCGCGCGGCGGCAGCCGCAAACACACAACCCGCTCCACGGGGCATAGATCGGCAATATCTCGGCTCCACTTGATCTCGGCTTCACTTGGCGTGATCGCCCCTATGTCCTGGGTGCGTCGCTTGACTTTATCTGCGCTGCCGGCCCCAGAGGCGCGGCAACCGGCCTGGAGGCCGAAAATGCCGTCTTGTTTTCGCTCTTGCCAAACTCGGGCCGGCAGTGGCCGTCGATAAATGCACCGGATTCGATTCTGATGTCCTGATGAATGACGTCACCGCACATATGGGCAGAGCTGGTGAGCACGACTTTCTCCGCTTCGATCTTACCGTCAATCGTTCCGGATAGCTCGACCGCGTTGCCGTAGACCGTCCCCTTGACCTTCGCGCCGCTTCCCACCGTCACGGAAACGCCACGAACATCGCCATCCACCTCGCCGTCGATGCGTATGTCTTCCGTGCTTTCGAGCTGGCCTGTGATCTTGAGCGCCTTGCTGATGACCGAAACGCCCGGTGCTCGCGATATCGCGGTATTAGGAAGCGGCTGCGCAATTGCCTGAGCCGGCCTTGGAGCGGGAGCGGCGGGCGCCGGTGGGATTTCACGCGGCCGCGCGGTTTCGCCCACGGTATCGCCCGTGTTCGTGTCAGCCATTTTGTCATTGCGTGTGAACATGCTCATGGTCGTTGCTCCGGGAGTTGTTTGAGGGATTCAAAGTAACTGGGCGGCCGCCAGGGCATTCGCGCGTCAACCCGCGCCCCTTTCGCGACCGTAACTTCGTGGTGGAAAATCCGACCGGTAACTTCCGCCGAGCTGTCCAGCGTCACACTGAGAGCGAATATGCGTCCGGTCAGACACCCACCGATATGCACATCCCTCGCAACCACATCGCCTTCCAAATACCCGCCGGAACCAAGAACCAGACGATCGGCACAGACCCGCCCAAAGACTCGTCCGTGGATGTGTATGGCACCGTCCGTATCGAGGAAGCCCTCTGCGGTGAGCGCTTTTCCGAGATGTGACGCGGGCAATTCCGCGCTACCGGCGTCGTGCGGTGTTGTCTTAAAGACGCGGAGCGGCGGAGAGATCATGCGGAGGCCTGTCGGTTCCTATCCCGCCCCTCCCGCCGACTAAACAATGGCTGAATCCGCGATGTCTCGCAAGGGAGTGCGGATGTAAAACGCACCCCGTATCTGGAATTGAACTGGCGGCTTTGATTGTCGCGGCGCCAGCGAACACATTTGGCTGATAGCTTCGGGTGGCTGATGGCTTCGGGGCCGCAAAGTGCGGCTTGCGTCAATGCGCGACCAAGAAATGAACACTCTGTTGCCACAGAGTCGCCAGGAACCCAAGTTGCCGGTGGGGTAATCTGGAGGGATAGTTCCCGTTCCTCAGGCGAACCAACTCGGTAAATGCCCATGGGCCACTTTTACAATGTCCGGCACCACAGCGGTGACAACACCGCATGCGAGCAAAAGGTGCGGCCGCGGGAGTATTTGACGCTAGCGGCCTTTCTAACTTCCGTGAGTGCTTGGGTGCTTATTCTTTGGGTAAGCGGAGCGTTCGGCTAACCCACCTAGCGCCGGCGAAATTCGTCAACCAGCCTTCGATGCGAAGGTTTCGGCCAGGCGGGCATGCAATCGTGCCAGCGACTGGCTTTGTTCGAAAGAGGCGGCAATCCCCGTCTCGGCCTGCTCGAGGCGATCTTTCAATTGACGGTAATCGGTGTTTACCGAGCCGATGCCACCGTGAAGCACCCGCATATCCTCGCCCAGTGTGCAAATATCCGCCGACGCCTGGTCGCTTTGGCCTTGCAGGTCTCTCAGGGATTTTTCAATGTCCCTCAGCTCGGACACGCGCCTCGACAAGGTGGCGACCCTTGCCTCGCAATCCGTCCAATTCGCGATTTTATGTTCGGCAAGGCGAATGCGGTCTCCAAGCTGGGCGGCTTCCCTCTGTTCCTTGGCGAGCTTGCCGTCGAGAAAATCGAGAGTCTCCGACAGCGCGTCGATCGCGGTGAAGGTCTTTTCGTCGGTACTCCGCAATTCCGTCATTGTTTTTTCAACCTGAACAACGCGGGCCTCGGCGAAATTCAGGTCCCTGGAAAGCCTATCTTTGAGGAGTTCGAGATTTTCTGTTAGTCCGTCGACAGCCGCGAAGGCCTTGATGTTCTTTCCGGCCTGTTGCGCAAATGCGTCTTCAACCTGACCGACGCGGGCCTCGGCGGAATTCAGGGCCCCAGACAGCTTGTCATTGAGGGCAGTGAAATTTTCCGATAGCCCGTCGATGGTGGCGAAAGCCTTGGTGTCGCTTGCCTTCAAGTCCGAAATTGCGTTTTCGACGTGACCGACGCGGACCTCGGCGGCATTCAGGCCGCCAGAGAGCTTGTCTTTGAGCGCATCGAGATTTCCCGATAATTCGTCGATTGCGGCAAAAGCCTTGGTATCGCTTCCCTTAAATTCCGTAATCCCGTTTTCGACTTGACTAATTCGAACCTCGGCGGAGTTCAGATGCTCATTGAGGGTGGTGGTCTTCTCCTGCGCGGCCACATGCAACTGTTCAAGGTCGCTGCTTGCAGACGCGATATTGTCTGCGAGGGACTCGACCGTGTGCGCGACGGCGGCAATCCGGTTTTCGGCCTGGGACATTCGGCGGTCCATCTCGCCCGCAAGCCCCGAGACCACTTCAAACAGCTCGCGGACGGTTTCGCGCAGAGAGGGAGAATCCTCGTCCTGCTCCAACCGCGCGATGCGTTCACTCAAGGCTTCATAGGCGTTGACCTGGTCTTCGGCCGCGATTTTAAAAATGGACACCAGTTTTCCCACGCCCCCGGCGCTCTCGCCTTGGGAGGCCGCAGCAATGGCGTCGGCAGAATCATCCACCGGCAATTGCGTTGCAGCGCTGTCGGAATCCGCGCTTTCAATTTCAAGCGCGATCGCGTTCGACAATTGATCTTGCTGCATTTTTCCGGCACCGCAGTTTCGAAAGGCCTAGCTACGCATTAGCACCTAATATGGTTAATGTGCTGTTACCTATGTATTTGCCCGAAATATGGGCACGGAGGCGGCGATGAACCGCAATAGACGGCTCAATTTTGCCCGGGGATCGGCCTTATGCGCACCCAGCCAAGGCACCGGGCACGGCCGTTAAGGCCACAGATCGGTCGACAGGTATTTCAGCCCGGAGTCGCAGATAGTGATGGCAATGGTCTTGCCTTTCATCTCCCCGGCCAGCAGGCGCAAGGCCGCAGCCAAGTTCGCGCCGGACGAAAAGCCGCCAAAAATCCCCTCTTCTGCGGCGAGCCAGCGCGCCGCATGGCGCGCGTCATCGCCGCAGACCTGAATAAAGCCGTCAACCGGCACACCGCGCAGGAAGGGAATATCTGCAAGCCCATAACCGCCCCCCTGGATCGGATGATTGGGGCGCGTAACAGCCTGACCGGCGACGGCCGCCGCTTGTTCCGGCTCTACGACATAGCAGCGAATAGCCGGCTTTCGTTCTTTCAAGGCCCGGGTCACGCCGGCATATGTCCCGCCGGTGCCGAGGAAATCGGCAAAGGCGTCGATGGTCCCGCCGCTTTGATCCCACAATTCCGGACCGGTGGTTTGGTAATGGGCAAGCCATGCGCCGTCGCGCTTGAACTGGTCGGCCCGAAACGCTCCAAGTTCCGCGGTCAGGCGCTGCGCTTCTTTTTCCACCAATTCCAGGTCGCCCCCGGAAACGCTGCCCGGCACCGCGCCCGGCTGCTGATCGACCAGAACGACTCTCGCCCCCAGCGCGGACATCATTCTGGCGCGCTCCTGCGAATTTCCTTTCGACATCACCGCCACGAACGGATAGCCCTTGATGGCGCAGACGATGGCAAGGCCGGCGCCCATATTGCCCGACGTCAGTTCCACGACCGTCTGGCCGGGTGCCAGATGGCCTGCGCGTTCCGCCTCTTCAATCAGTCCTTTGGCGGCGCGATCTTTTTTGGAGAAACCCGGATTGAGGTATTCCAGCTTCGCCAGGATAGAACCCTTCAGCCCCCGCGAACTGGTCAACCGGTCCAGGCGCACCAGCGGCGTGCCGCCTATCGCCTCGACGACGGAAGACAGAATGCCCGACAGCTTCATTGCGCAATTCTCCATGGGGACTGCCCGACCTTACACCAGGGCGGACCAGCGGCACGCATGGACCTGGCAGGGCCGCCAATTTTATGGGCGGCCAATTTTATGAATTGATCCATCCGCCGGTTGCCTTCGTAAAGGACACCAAGAGAGATCTGCCGATGACATTTGCCACTGCCGCCACCAGCCTTGCCGAGCGCTGTACCCTGCCCGATTTCATCATCCGCGCCGGGATGCGCCGGGTGATCGGCGCCAATGACAGCCAGATCACGCCCCCCGGCACCGACGCCGAATTTGCCCGCGCCATGGCGGCAAGGCCGATCGCCGAACATGCCGATGCCGCCAACCGCCAGCATTATGAGCTGCCGCCTGAATTCTTTGCCCTGTTCCTGGGGCCACACCGCAAATATTCCAGCTGCCTCTATCCCACCGGCACGGAATCCCTGGGAGAAGCCGAAACCATCGCGCTGGCGGAAACGATGGCCCATGCCGGGCTGGCGGACGGACAGGAGATTCTGGAACTGGGCTGCGGTTGGGGTTCGCTGTCGCTCACCATGGCCGAAAAATTTCCCGCCGCGCGCATCACCTCGGTTTCCAATTCCGCGTCCCAGCGCGGGTATATCGAATCCCAGGCGCGCCTGCGCGGGTTGACCAATCTGAGCGTCATCACCGCCGACATGAACGACTTTTCCACCGGCAAGGTGTTCGACCGCGTGGTCTCGGTGGAAATGTTCGAACATATGGCCAACTGGCAGGCGCTGCTGTCGCGGGTGCGCACCTGGCTGAAACCGGATGGCCGGTTGTTCCTTCATATCTTCACCCATCGCCATCGACCGGCCTATTATGATTGGCGCGATTCGGAAGATTGGATGGGTCAGCATTTTTTCACCGGCGGCATCATGCCGACCGTGGGATTGATCCGGCAGTTTCCCGATCTTTTCGGAATCGAAGAGGAATGGCGCTGGAGTGGCAGCCATTACCAGCGCACGGCCCTGCAGTGGCTGGCGCTGTTCGATGCCAACCGGGCGCAGATCGATCCCATTCTGGCCCGCGCCTATGGCGCAGACGCACAGATCTGGCGGCGGCGCTGGCGCATGTTTTTCCTGGCGACCGCCGAAAGCTTCGGCTTCAAGAATGGCGAGGCCTGGGGCGTCAACCATTACCGGCTCAAGCCCGCCTGATCCGGCTTAAGGGCGGCCGACTTAGGGGCGACCCACTTAGGGACGACCCACTTAGGGACGGATGGTCAGCGCCGCGCCGTTCTCGCGCCCGTTGCTCCAGACCGAAAAGGGACTTTCCGTTACCGCCTGCCCGGGCTGCGGCGGCGCAGCCGAGACCAGCGTCACATCCATCTGCAAGGTCTGGTCGGGCGGGACGGCGCCGTTCATCGCGCCCCGGCCGCCAAATGCCAGATTGGCCGGGATCGTGAGCTGCCAGCGATCGCCGGCATGCATCAGCGCCAGCGCCTCGGCCAGGCCTGCCATCCCCACGCTGCTCATCGCCAGGCTCGCGGGCAATACCGGCGTCGTGCTGTCCACCAAGGTGCCGTTGATCAGCCTTATGCCATAGGCCAACCTTATGACGTCATTGCCGCCGGGCCGCCTGCCCGTCCCGCTGCGCAGGATGCGGTACTGAAGTCCGCTGGGGCGGGTAACAGTGCCCGGTTGACGGGCATTGGCGGCCAGGAACGCGGCATTGGCGCTCGCACCCAGCGCGTCCTCGGCCGCCATGGCGCCGGGCATAAGCAGCAGGACGAACAGCAAAACAAGGCAAAAGCGCATACACAGTCCTCAACGGCCCCGTAGGGGCCAACTTTGCATTTTTCGGCCAATACGGCTTTGACCTTATTGTCCCAAAACCGGCATCATGACGCCAACAATATCAGGGGCGGAACTATGTACAAAACCTTCAGGATCACCGCTGCCGTGCTATTGCTTGCCTGCGGTACAGCACAGGCGCAAACGCCCCAAAAAATCATCATCGATAGCGATATCGGCGACGATATCGACGACGCGTTTGCCTTGGGGCTGGCGCTGTCCAGTCCGCAGTTCGACATTGTCGGCGTGTCGGCAAGCTTCGGCGACACGCCCACGCGCGCGAAAATGTTCGACCGCATGCTGGGCGAGTTGGGCCGCGGCGACATTCCCGTGGTGATGGGGCCTGCGGCCAATGTGAATCTCACGGCGTTCACCCAGCGCCGTTATGCCGAGGGCGGCGCTTTCGCGCGGGCCAGCCACCCGAGCGCGGTGGATTTCGTGCTGGACCAGGCGCGCAAGAATCCCGGCGAGATCACTCTGGTGGCCATCGGTCCGCTGCCCAATATCGGCGCCATGATCGACAAGGACCCCGCCACGTTCCGCAAGCTGAGGCGGGTGGTGATCATGGGCGGCTCCATCCGGACCATGACGGACCCTTACGGCGTGGCGGCACCCATCGCGCCGCATCCGGAATGGAACATCAAGAACGACATCGCCTCAGCCCAGAAACTGTTTTCCGTGGGCGTGCCGCTTATTGTTATGCCGCTGGATTCCACCGCCAACCTCAAGTTCCACGAGGTGGCGCGCACCGCTTTGTTCGCCCATGGCAGCATGCTGACCAATATCCTGGCGGGCCTGTATTACGAATGGAGCGCTGCCACCCGTTCGCCCACGCCCATTCTGTATGATCCCATGACCCTGGCCTCGATGCTGGAGCCATCTCTGTGCCCGCTGACGGCGATGCACATCACGGTGGATGAGGCAGGCAACACACGCGAAACGCCCGGCGCGCCCAATGCGCAGGTCTGCCTGCATTCCGACGCGGATGCGTTCCTGCGCTTCTATGTGAAAAAGGTTGCCGGGCATTGATGGATTGGCAGCAGCTTTATAACCAGGCCCGGCAGGCGCAGCAAAACGGCAACCTGATGGAGGCGGCGCGTCTCTATGGCCAAATTCTGGCGGCGTCGCCGGTGCCCGAGGCGATGGTGAACTACGCCAATGTGCTCGCCCGGATGGGACAACATACCGAGGCGATGGCGCAGTACGATCTGGCGGCAAAATCCAAAACCGATTTTTTCGAGGCTCTGTTCAATCGCGCCAACCTGCTGCTGGAAATCCATCGCCCCCTGGACGCCTTGGCGGATTTCGACCGGTCGGCGGCGATCAGGCCCGATGTGCCCGGGGTGTGGAACAATCGCGGCACCGCCCTGCGCCAGTTGCGCCGGGCGCAAGAAGCGCTGGCCAGCTATGACCGCGCCGTGACGTTGGCGCCCAGCCATATCAACGCCCTGACCAATCGCGCCATCGCCTTGTTCGATCTCAGGCGGCTGGATCTTGCGCTTGCCGCGGCCGATGGCGCCCTGGCCGTGCAGGCCGATTTCGCCGAGGCGCTGTATGTCAAAGCCAATATCCTGCGCGACCTGGGCCGGCTGAAAGAAGCACAGGCCTGCTATGAGCGGGTGCTGGCCGCAGCCCCCGCTCACGGGTCTGCCTTGAACGGTCTGGCGCAAGTGACGGCGGCGCTGTGCGACTGGCCCCGGACGGCGGCGCTGGCGCCGCGGCTGGTAAGCGACATCATGGCCGGCCGTTCGCTGATCCAGCCTTTTGTTCTGATGGGATACAGCGAGGACGCCGCCCTGCTCAGGCGCTGCGCCGAGACTTATATCCATCGCGTCACGCCATCCCAGCCGCCGTTGTGCGACCGCAAGCCCTACCGGCATGAACGCATTCGCCTGGCCTATCTTTCCGCCGATTTCCACCAGCACCCCACCGCCCAGTTGATGGTCGAATTGTTCGAGCGCCACGACCGCGCACGTTTCGAGGTGACTGCGATTGCCTTCGGGCCCGACGACAACAGCGCGATGCGTCACCGGCTGGTCGCCGCCTTCGACAGGTTCGAAGATGTGCGGGGCATGAGTGATCTGGAGGTCGCCAGGCTGATCAAGTCACGCGAGATCGACATCGCTATGGACCTCAATGGCCACACCCATGAAGCCCGGCCCGGCATTTTCAGTCATCGCCCCGCGCCGGTGCAGGTCAACTACCTGGTCTATCCCGGCACCACCGGCGCGGGTTTTATGGATTATATCCTGGCCGACCGCATCGTGCTGCCGCTGGATCAGCAGCCTTTCTTCAGCGAGAAGATCATTCATTTGCCCGATTGCTATCAGGCCAATGACACCACGCGCATCGTACCGCCGCCGCCATCGCGTGAGCAGGCCGGCCTGCCCGTCGATGGTTTTGTCTTCTGCTGCTTCAACAACAGCTGGAAGATCACGGCACCGGTGTTCGATATCTGGATGCGGCTGTTGCAGCAGGTTCCCGGCAGTCTGCTGTGGCTGTTGGACGGGCCGGCTGCCGACAATCTGCGTGCCGCGGCGGCGGCGCGGGGCGTGGAACCACAGCGGCTGGTATTCGCGCCCAAATTGCGCCCCGATCAGCATCTGGCGCGGCATCAACTGGCGGACCTGTTTGTCGATACCCTGCCCTACAATGCCCATACCACCTGCAGCGACGCGCTATGGGCGGGGCTTCCCGTGGTGAGCTGTATCGGCAAGGCGTTCCATGGCCGGGTTGCCGCAAGCCTGCTGAAGGCAGTCGATATGCCCGAACTGGTCACCGCGCGGGCCGAAGATTACGAAGCCTTGGCGCTGGAGCTGGCGAAAAATCCGGCACTGCTGAAAGCCACGCGCGAAAAGCTGGCGCGCAACCGCACCACCACCGCGCTTTACGACAGCGAGCGGTTCCGCAAAGATATCGAAGCTGCTTATGAAGCGATGCTGGTCGGGTGAAGTGCGTACACTTCATTGTCTCGAGTCCCGCATTTCGCGGGGCGACCATCAGCATCCGCCAGCTTTCTTCCCGTGAGACCGATCAGCGAAAGGTCCGGTGGACCTTTCGCCGGTCGAACGCGAAGCCTTTAGAGGGGGAGTTCGGTAGCGACAGCGTACCGAACGGCGCAGCGAGGTGTTTGCTTGCAAACCCGAGCTGCGACAGATGGGGATAAAAATTAGAGAGCTTTCGGCCGCTTGGCGGGATCGAAGCCGTAGAATTTTTCCGGATTCTCCACCAGGATGCGATGGCGCAGCGCCGCATCGGGCGCCCAGTGCGGCAGCAGATTGAGCAGCGTGACATCATCGGGCATCGCCACCGGATTGAGTTTCTTGGTGGCGTCGGGATGGGGCCAGTCACTGCCCCACACGCAGCGTTCCGGCGCCGCCTTGATATAGCCCTTTGCCGCTTCACTGGCGCCGGCATAGTCAGGCGGCACGCCGCCGCCATACAGATAGGCGCCCGAGACCTTGACCCAGCCGCGCCCGCTGTCCAGCAGCTTGCGCACCGTGTTGTATTGCGGCTGGTCAACAGCGGTGGCGCGGCCCAGATGATCGATGATCACAGGAACCGGCAGACCGAGCAGCAACGATTCCATCTGCACCAATTGCTCGGGCGGCATGTTGCACTGGATATGCCAGCCCAGTACGGCGATGCGCCGGGCCAGCGGCATCACTTCATCGGCGCCCACGGGATTGCCGAGGCCGAACTGGACGCGCACCCCGCGTACACCGGCGCCGTGCAGCTTCTTGAGTTCATCGTCGGTGACCTTGGAATTGACCACGCAGACGGCGCGGCAATTCTCGCCCAGCTGCGCCAGCACATCCATCAGGCAGCGATTGTCGGTGCCATAAGTCGAAGGCTGCACCATGACGTTGCGGCTGGTGCCCAGCTTCTTCCGCAGCGCCTTATAGTCGCTCACCGTGGCGAAAGGCGGCTTCAGCACCGCGCTGGGATTATAAGCAAAGCGCGGATCGTAGATGTGATGATGACAATCGGCGGCGCCGTCGGGCACCTGGAAAGATATCTTCGGGTCCTTGGCGAAAGCCGGCCCCAAGGAAACGGTTGAGGAGGCGGCCAGGGTCAGGCCCGCACCGATCACACCGCGGCGGTTCAGGCTCTTTTTTATTCCGTCTTGGGCCATCGCTATTTCTTCCCCATATAGGTGACTTTCCACAGCGTCTTGCCGACATCGTCGGCCACCAGCAGGCTGCCGTCTTTCATCACTGCCAGCCCCACCGGGCGGCCCCAGGCGACGGGCGGGTTCTTCGACGCGCCGTCCCAGAAGCCGGTGAGGAAATTCTCATAGCCGCCGCCTGCCGTCCTGCCATTCTTGAAGTGGATACGCACCACCTTGTAGCCGTGCGGCTGGCTGGTGTTCCAAGAGCCGTGCAGCGAAACGAAGGCGTCGCCTTTGTAATCCGCCGGAAAACTGTCGCCGGTATAGAAAGCCAGCCCCGTGGGCGCGCTGTGCGCCGGAAACAGAACGTCGGGGGTGATTGCCTTGGCCACCATGTCGGGGCGCTTGTCGCCCAGATCGGGATCGGGAAGCTTGCCGGTATAGCTCCAGGGATAGCCATAGAAACCGCCAGGCTTCACATAGGTGAAATAGTCGGGCGGCAGGTTGTCGCCCAGCCCGTCGCGCTCATTGGCGGCAACGAACAGATCGTGGGTGCCGGGATAGAAGGCGATACCCACCGGATTGCGGATGCCGGAGGCATATTCCACGAGCGCCCCATTCTTGATCTGGAAGATTTTCGCGCCGGGCTGATATTCCGAAACATTGTCATGACTGCCCATCTCGACGAACAGCGTTCCATCGGGCGCGATGGAGAAATTGCGGGTGCCGTGCATGCCCGAATTGCGCAGGTCGGGATCCTTGGTGACCCGCTCCAGCTTGCCGGCGTGGCTGGCGCCCGCGACATAGGGCGTGCGCCAGACCGCGATCTGATCGCTGATATACACATAACCGTCATGGACCGCGACGCCGGAGGGATTGTGCAATCCTTCGGCGAAGGTGAAACGCTGGTCCGCCGCGCCCGTGCCCTTGGCGTCGCGCAACAAGGTGATCTTGTTGGCAAGGCGTTCGGACAGCAGCACATCCCCGTTGGGCGCGACCGCCGGGAAGCGCGGAAAGCTCAAATCCGTGGCGTAGATGGAAACCTTAAAGCCCTTGGGCGCCTGCGGCATCACGCCGGACGGGCGCGCAATGAGGGTGTTGTTGTTGGCGACCGCCGGGGTGGCATAGGGTTTGGGCAGGTCGGACGCCTTGAGCAGGAATTTCTGTCCCGGCCGGTCGGCGGCGGATGCCGCTATGGG
Source organism: Alphaproteobacteria bacterium (assembly GCA_025361185.1). Classification (GTDB taxonomy): domain Bacteria; phylum Pseudomonadota; class Alphaproteobacteria; order Micropepsales; family Micropepsaceae; genus Rhizomicrobium. The sequence goes on from JANYAR010000142.1 coordinate 15,562, forward strand.
TGCAAGACCCAGCAGAAAAAGCGTCACAATGCGTTTCATAACTCTTCCCCGGCTGGCCCGCTCTGGCGGCTTTGGCCTTCTTATGGTGCGATGATGGCGGGGTGCGGCCTCAAAAACAATGGTGCGCCGGCGCGCCACCGGCTAAAAGCGCGGCCATGAGCGAACTCGACGCCCGCAAGGCGCAAGCCCGCGCCTGGTTTGAATCCCTGCAGGGCCGCATCGTGGCGGCGTTCGAGGCATTGGAGGATGAGGCGCCTGCCCAACTTTATCCTGGTCAGCCCGGGCGGTTTGAAAAAACGCCCTGGAGCCGCGGCGAGGATGAAGGCGGCGGTGTCATGGGCATGATGCGCGGCCGGCTGTTCGAGAAAGTCGGGGTCCATACGTCCACCGTATTCGGCGCCTTCTCGCCGGAATTCGCCAAACAGATTCCCGGCGCGGCGGAGGATCCACGCTTCTGGGCCAGCGGCATCAGCCTGATCGCGCATATGCGCAATCCGCGGGTGCCCGCCGTACATATGAACACCCGGATGATCGTCACCACCCAAAGCTGGTTTGGCGGCGGCGCCGATCTCAATCCCACGCTGGAAATCGCGCGAACCCCGCGCCATCCCGACACGGTGGATTTTCATGCCCGGCTGAAGAAGGCCTGCGACGGTTTCGACAAAGAGTATTTCCCAAAATACAAGAAATGGGCCGACACGTATTTCTGGCTGCCGCATCGCGGCGAGCCGCGCGGGGTGGGCGGCATTTTCTATGACCATCACGACAGCGGCGACTGGAACAAGGATTTCGCCTTCACCAAGGCCGTGGGCGAGGCCTTTGTGGACATCCACCCCGCAATCATCCGCCGCCGCATGCCGGAAGCCTGGACCCAGGAAGAACGGCGCGAACAGGCCAAATGGCGCGGCCGCTATGTCGAGTTCAACCTGCTCTATGACCGCGGCACCACGTTTGGGCTGAAGACCGGCGGTAACGTCGAAAGCATTCTGTCCTCCATGCCGCCGATTGCTGAATGGAAATGACCGGCATCCTGAAACTCGGCTCACGCGGCTCGCCGCTGGCGCTGGCGCAATCGCGCCTGGTGGCTGGGATGCTGGCCAAGAATGCCGGCATGGAGACGTCGGCCTTTCCGATTGAGAGTTTCATGACCAGCGGCGACAAAATTCAGGGCCGCTTGCAGGAGGCAGGCGGCAAGGGTCTGTTCACCAAGGAACTGGATGAAGCGTTGCTGGACGGGCGCATCGACGCCGCCGTGCATTCCATGAAGGACCTGCCGACCCGCATGCCCGCCGGTATTGTGCTGGCCTGTGTGCCGTCGCGCGAGGACCCGCGCGATGCCTTCATCGCCCTTCGCGCCAAGACTCTGATGGAGCTGCCGCAAGGCGCAACCGTCGGCACTGCCAGCCTGCGCCGCCAGGCCCAAACGCTGCATCTGCGCCCAGACCTGAAGGTGGAACTGCTGCGCGGCCGGGTGGAGACGCGGCTGGCGAAAATCGAAAGCGGCGCCTTCGATGCCACCTATCTGGCGCTGGCGGGCTTGAAGCGGCTGGGACTGGAAAAACACGCCGCCAGCATCGTGGATGACGAGGCCATGCCGCCCGCACCTGGCCAGGGCGCGCTGGCAATCACCGCCCGCGCCGGAGACGAAAAAACCTTAAGCCTGCTCGCTCCGCTCAACATCGCCGAACATGCCATCACTACTATGGCGGAGCGCGCCTTCCTGCAGGCGCTCGACGGCTCGTGCCGCACCCCCATCGCGGCCTTGGCAAGGATCGCAGACGGGACGCTCGCTTTCCTGGGCGAAGTCCTGACGCCGGACGGCAAACACTGCTGGCGGCGGCGCGAGACGGTGGCGCTGGGCGGCGATCCCTCCGAAATCGCCCGCGCCCTGGGTGCCGGGCTGGGGGCGCAGATCGTGGCCGAGGCCGGACCGCTCTACAAAGCGCATTTTGGGGATAATGGCTGGTAGAGCCGGGACGGCTGGCGGCAATGCCGCCAGCCGATGATTTGGTCCGGTGGACCAAATCAACCGGCGAGCGCGCTGAGCGCGAGCGAAGCGCAATCTCTCCGCCACTCTCGCTGCTTTGCAGCATGTTTCACCCCTTTGCAGCCCCTGCTTTTTGACGCAGCATCCCCCGCAGAAAAACAAGGCGCCAGGCGCGCCGCTGGGGAGAAACTTCATGCTGAACAAACGCAATTTCCTGACGGGCACCATCGCCGCCGCTTTGTCTACCGCCGCCGCTCAGGCACAAGCGCCGGCGGGCAACGGCCTCAATCCGCCGCGCAAAATTCCGCACGGCATGATGAAAACCACCCGGATGTTCAAATACCCGAAAGGCTATGGCAACGGCCTGGCGATCGCGCCGGAAGGTTTGTGGATCGCGCAACAGAAACTGTCGGGCGAAGGCGCAAAGCGCTATGGCCTGCCGGAGCCGACCGACCTGCGCGAAGCCGCCTGGCTGGTGGACTGGAACGGCAAGCTGCTCAAGACGGTGATGACCAATTCGCGCAACACGTCTGGCATGGCCTATGGCGATGGCTGTGTGTGGATGATGGCGAACCAGGCGCCGCAGGGCTGTTTCCAGGTGGACATGAACTCCAAAGAGATCAGCCATCGCCAGATTCCCCTCGCGCTGCCGGGCCAGGACGGCGGCGGCAGCCATGGCGCGCAATGGCGCAATGGCAAATTGTGGATCGCGGCGCTGCGGCCCAAGCTGCTGCTGCGCGTCGATCCCAAGACTTGGGTTCCGGAAGTCGCAATCTCGACCTACACCAGCCCGGAAAAGCCGCGCACGCATGACATGACCATCGACAATGAGGGCAATATCTGGCTGGTGCTCGGCAACGACAGCAAGAACTACAAGGAAGGAAAGCCGGGGCTGGTGAAATATGACGGCAAGACCGGCCAGATCATCGGCACCTATGATTTCCTTCCCGGTTCTTGTGATCCGCATGGGCTGGAATTCCACAACGGCGCCTTGATCAGCTGCGACGCCGGAATCCATCCCGGCTGGCCTAATGGCGACAGCCCCCATGCAGGCTGGGTCTTCAAGATCGAACCGGCGTGAAGGAGCAGCAACCGATGAAACGCAGAGATTTCCTGGCGGCCGCCGCCACTTCGCCTGCCATGGCCCTGCCGGCTTTGGCGCAACCGGCGCATCCCGCCTGCCTGCCCGGCTATGCCTCGATCAAGACGCGCGCCGCCAGCAAGATTGAGATCCTCTACAAGACCAAGCATGGCCAGCCCAATGGTTTGGCCATCGCCAGCACACCGGGCCAGATGTGGGTTCTGGACCAGGGCGCCGGACACTGGGTGACGCTGACCAACATCAAAGACGGCTCGATGGTGCGCGAATTCCAGGCCGATGTGGTGGGACCCAGCGGGCTGGTGCAGGACGGCGACACGATGTGGATCACCTCGACCCACAATTCCATCATCGTGCATTGCGACCTGAACGGCAAAACCATCGCCAAATATGTCACGCCGGGCGCCGGCCGCATCTATGAGCGCGAGGACGATCCGCCGGCGCGCAAAAGCCCGCTGGGGCCCGCCTGGCCCGACATGCCGCGCGGCATCGGCCCGGCCCAGAGCGGCAATGTCGGCAACAATACCGGCAAGGGGCTGCCGCCGGGACAATTGCCGCTGAATGCCGAGGAAGGGTCCGGCGGCACCGGCGCACATGCCGTCATCCTGGACGGCGATTACCTGATCTATGCCTGCCCGCCGGCGCGGCTGATCTTCACCATCAACAAGAAAAGCTGGAAGGTGAAATCCACCTGGCCAGTGCCGGGCAACCGTACCCATGGCATGAGCTGGGGCAAAAACCGCGGCACCATCTGGTCGTCGGATTCCAATCTCAATGCCTTCTTCCGCCATGACGCGGCAACCGGCGTCATCAGCGAACGGGTTCAGCTTCCCGACGATTCGCCGGTGATCCACTGCGCCAAGCTGGTGGGCGATTATATGTATTTCTGCGACGATATGGGCTGGATGGCCCGGTTCAAGATTTAATCCACGCGGAAGCCGGGACGCAGCGCCACATAAGATGAGTCGACCTGCGCGATGCTGGAACAACCCAGCAGCTTGAGAGTGCGGATGATATCGGCGCGGAAAATCTCGATGGCGCGCTCGATCCCGGCATCGCCCGCCGCCGCCATGCCATAGGCATAGCCGCGTCCCAGCAGCACCGCTTTGGCGCCCAAGGCCATCGCCCGCACCACATCGGCGCCGCGGCGAATGCCGCCGTCGAACAGCACTTCGGTCTGACCGCCCACCGCTTCCACAATGCCTGGCAACACGCGCAAGGACCCCGCCACGCCGTCCAGTTGGCGGCCGGCATGGGTGGAAACCACGATGCCCTGCGCGCCCGCATCCACCGAGCGCTTGGCATCATCGACAGTCATCACGCCCTTCATCACAATGGGTCCGTTCCACAGTTCGCGAATCCATTTCAGATCGGTCCAGGACACTTGCGCCGATTCCAGCGCGGCGGCGACGTCCACCGCCTGCAAGGGACCGGAACCCGGCACCACGATGTTGGGGAAAGGCCGCGTCATGCCGTCGGCGATGAAGGCGGCGAGCCAACGCGGATGCGCCAGGATATTGGGCACATACTTCATTTTTTTGAGC
>JANYAR010000008.1 GCA_025361185.1 Alphaproteobacteria bacterium
GGCCATCCGTTACAATTATCTCTGGATGGTTGGCCTGGTGCTTTAGTAACTTGCGCAACAATCTCAGTGCGGCATCTGTGTTACGGCGCTTCTGAACCAGCATGTCCAGCACCTCGCCTTCGTCATCGACCGCGCGCCAGAGCCACATTCTTTTGCCGCCAATCTTCAGGACCATTTCGTCCAGATGCCACCGACCGGTCGGTGCAGTTCTGCGTCGGCGGAGGTTCTGCGCAAACAACTGACCGAATTTTAGGGTCCAGCAGCGGATCGTCTCGTAGCTCGCCTCAATGCCGCGCTGAGCCAACATTTCCTCGACATCCCGAAAGCTCAGGGTGAACCGGAAATAGAGCCAAACGGCCAGGCCGATCACGTCCGGTGGGTATCGATGGCGCTTGAATGTGACTGGCTGCATCGGCATTCCCCATTTTAGGGGCCAGTATTGCCCCAAAACGGAGAAAGTTTAGAGTTAGACTGACAGCACCCCATTCAATTGCGCTTAACTGCCCTTTAAAATCGAAGAGACTATTATTCCGTCCCGGTCCTTTGGAACATGAACCTGCTTGAGGAAGACGCCACCGCGATGGGCCAAACGTAACAGCCATGTGGTACGCGCGATCAGATAGTAGTCGCCATCGGCAAGATGCGAGAATGCAAATTGACCACCATCGTCGCAATCCACAGATTTGACGTCTCCCTGTTGCCCAAGATCGTCGTAACTTTTTATAAACTTGATGTCTTGAAACAGCTTTGATTCGCCTTCCCCAAAATTAGACAGGACGAACTGTCGATACTCGGCCTTCTGCGGCACCAGCAGGATGTCATCACAGTTCCTCTGTCTATTTGAAGCCGGAAATACGAGATAGGCACGTCCGGAAATCCGCCCGGATCCTTCGAGCGCAGCCTTTGCCCCCGCCGGGAGAAACCGGGACGCGCACCCGGCCAGGCAAAGAACGACAGCGCCGATCACTATTCCTTGACCGATCCTCTCCCAATTTGACGCTTTCATGGCACCTCCTCACCTTTGTCATTCCACCAGCCCCCACCCAGAGCCTGAAACAGGGCAACAATGTCGACGTACCGGCTTGCCCGGGCCTGGATGAGGCTGATCTGTGCCTGTTCGTAATTCTCTTCCGAGAGCAACACGCCAGGCATGCCGATATCGCCTAGCTGTCGCTGATGACCTGCCCTGGCAAGGCTGTCGGCGGCAGCAGCGGTGGCCGACGCGCTGGCCGCGACGCCCTCGGCATCGAAATGTACCGCCTCGAGCGCATCGGCAGTGTTCTGAAACGCCGTGATAACGGCGCTCTGGTATTGTGCTCTGGCTTGGTCTAGCGCGGCATCCGCTGCTCGCTTCTTGTTGAGTAGAGCGCCTCCATCGAACAATGGTTGGGCAAGCGCTGCACCGATGCTCCAAAATCCGCTGCCTGTTCCGAACAGATTGCCGATCGCCGTAGCTGCCGAACCCGCATTAGCACTTAGGGTGATATTGGGCAGCATCGCAGCGATCGCCACGCCAACCTGGGCATTGAGCCCCTTCAGCACTTCAAGAACGCCATCCTGAGTCCGTCCCGGCTGTATGCTCCGGAGAGCCGGGCTATCGCCTCCGGTGGACACCCATACGTGGGACTGCTCGCCTTCATGGACGACGGCAATCTCCGGAACTGCTGGCGAAACACGGTCGTCGCCGGTGTGTACCACCATGGTCGCAAACATGGACGGCCTCAGTAGGCCTTTCGGATTGCGGAGCTCCGCCCGCACCGCAAGCCGAAGTGTCGTCGGATCGATTCCCTGAGCCACCCATGTCAGCTTCGCGGCAAACACATGGCCCGGCAGCGCCCCTACAGTCACCTCCACGGGCTCGCCGACCCTCATCTGGGGCGTGTCCTCTTCGCGCACATTGCCCACGAGCCAGAGCGTGCTGGAGTTGCCTAGGGAAAACGCGGGCGTGGAAGACCCCGCCTGGATGAATTGGCCCGGCCCGACTAGACGCTGCAACACGATGCCTGAGATCGGCGCCAATACTGCCGCCGGGAGTGGCGGCCCAGATCTTTGTGAGAATTCCAGGGCGTGGATCTGACGGTCCACAAAGCCCAGGATACTGAGCTTGGCGCGCGCCGCGTTTAAAGCAGCATCAGCAGTCTGCAGTGCACTTCGTACGGTTGTTTGACCCACTTGGGATTGCTGCCAGTCCTTGAGCGCGGCGCTACCGTCCTGGTAAAGGGCATGCTGGCGGCGCTCATTCTCATCTGCATTGTGCGCTGTCGCCTGGGCGGTTCGCTGGGTACCAACAGCGGTGACCAGATCGGATTGTGCCTGCACGGCCTCCGAGGCCGCCACAGTCATCAGTGCGGCACCTTTATCGACATAGTCACCCGCATGCACGGCGGTGTTCATTATTTGGCCCGTAAAAGGCGAAAACACCTGGGTTGCCGCATCATCGTTGGTTGCCACAATTGCATCTGCCGTCACTAGGCCAGAGAACTTGCGCGCGCTTACCGTTCCCCAGGCTATGCTGGACCACTGGCTATGGTCGGGGCGAAAGCTACCCTGGACCATAACCGGTAACGCCGGAGCAGGTCTTGCGGACAAGAACTCCCTCGCGGAGGGAACAAACAACAGCAGCGCCGCAAGCGCGACCGCGCCGATCGCGAGAATTCGGATCTGCACCCTACGCGGTAGACCGCCATTTGAGGGCTGCATTCCCGACCGATTCCCTGTATGAAGCAGAGTGCGTTGCCGGCGTTATAGGCGCCCAAGCTTACGTGAAACTTACAGCTGCATACGGGACACAGCGCCATGCGTCTGCTGGTAATTGAAGACAATGCACGGCTGGCCGAACTGATCTGCCATGGGCTTAAGGCGGCAGGATTCGATAGCGATCGAGCCTCCAGTGTCGCCGAAGCAAAAGACATCATCGATGCCGGTGCCTATGCCGCAATGGTCGTTGATCTGGGCCTGCCGGACGGTGATGGCCGCGCTCTTGTCTCTGCATTGCGCTCACGCGGTGACACAACGCCAGTCCTCATGCTCACAGCCCGCGGTACTGTCGAAGAAAAAGTATCGGGGCTGGGCAGCGGTGCCGACGATTACCTAGTTAAGCCATTTGCCTTTGAGGAACTTGTCGCCCGCATTCGTGCCCTACTGCGGCGACCTAATGAGTTCCTTGGAAATCTCCTGCAAGCTGGCAATGTGTCTTTCGACAGCGGGGCGCAACAAGTCTTCGTCGATGGAAAGCCGCTGTCTTTTTCCGCACGAGAATTGGCTCTGCTAGAAATTCTGATTCGCCGCCCCGGTCGAGTCGTTCCAAAGCGGCTGGTCGAAGACCACCTATTCGGTCCTTCTGAAGACGTTCGTTCAAACACGGTGGAGGTCTACATGCATCGCCTGAGAAAGCGATTGACCGACGCATATTCAACGGTTGAGGTACATACGGTTCGCGGCGTGGGCTATATTCTTAGCGAGCGAAAACCGTGAAACTAAGGCTCGATTCGCTTCAGGCCCGCATCGCTTTTTTCCATCTTCTTGCCATCGCGATTGCTGCGATCCTGGTGCCCCTCGCTAATTATCTGCTCATCACCCAGTCAACCGATCGGTTCGAAGAGCGTACGCTGCGCGACCACGCAACCACGATTGATCACTATCTGTCACATACCCAGGAAGGCTGGCGGCTTGCTTTGTCGAACGATTTGCGTGCGCTCTATTCCAATGGTCTCGATGGGCTCTCTTATGCGGTGGTGACCGCAGATGGCCGGCAGCTGTTTGTGTCTGGCCCAAACGAAGGGGCGGCGCCCCCACTGAAGTCCGCGGGCTATCTGACGCAATATTCGCACAATGGTTCCAGATTCTACAGTTTTGCACTACAGCGCGGCAACGGGAGCGGCGCCGTCTGGATCAACGTTTCCCAGAACACCCAACATCCCGATGTGATTTTTGACGACATCGTTTCGAACTATCTTGGCCGCATAGGCTGGTTCACAGTGGCGATATTGGCGCTACTGCTCGCTATAGACATCATGGTCATCCGTACCGCTCTTGCCCCGGTGTTGCGGTCGTCAGAAACCGCAAGATCCATCAATCCCTCTCGCATTAACCTGCGCTTGCCCCAAGAGCGCGTACCCCGCGAATTACGGCCGCTAATAGCTGCAATGAATCAGGCCCTGGACCGACTCGAAGAGGGCATGCGCCTTCAGCACGAATTCACTTCCGATGCTGCGCATGAACTGCGCACCCCCCTTGCCGTCCTACGTGCCCGTGTCGAAACAATGCCAGACCAAGAGGCGGTCTCCACAATAAAGTCAGATATCATTGTCCTGGGCCACGTTGTCGATCAGTTGCTGGAAATGGCGGAGCTGGAAGGCGCAGGTATCAGTACCGCGGGGAAAATGGATTTATCTGCGACGTGTGCTGACGTAGCCGCCATGCTCGCGGAGTTTGCCATACGAGAGGGCAAATCAATCGCCCTCCTGGGAGCCGAGCGGCCAATTTTTGTGCAGGCCGATGCAATCATGATTTTTCGCGCCTTACGCAACCTGGTTGACAACGCGATCAAGCACACGCGCCCTGGAACGACGGTCGAGTTGGAGGTCAACCCCACAGGGAGCGTATCGGTGAACGACTACGGCACAGGTGTTTCCGACAAGGATCGCGATTTTATCTTCCGGCGTTTTTGGCGCGGTGATCGCAATGCCACCGAAGGTACAGGTCTGGGGCTCGCAATCGTATCTCGAATAGCGGAAATTCACTCTGGTACGATCAGCGTCACCAACCGGCCAGGCGGTGGGGCAGCTTTTACACTTTCGCTTCCATTAGCTCACTAGGACGTTTGCAGTTGGCAATACTGCAATGTTCGCTTTGCGCCAAAACTGGACATTCGGCGGTGCTTAAGGGATTGAATTAAGTAGCCCCGCGCTGATACTGAGTGATTGGTCGTGCCCCCGGCCAAAACCATAATCGTAGCTTGGCTCCAGATAAAAACCATCTTTGCGGCTCGGCCAGGGCCAATACATGAAATCAAGCACAGCCTCGCTGGCAATCTCATCTGTAGTCCCATCATTGGCCACCACATGCGCCCATTGTGGTCCGATCCCGAACATGAACTCAACGGTATCAAACAGGGTATATGGCTTCTTGAAGAGGAAATCGGCATCCCATTCCGTCTGGCCATGGCCGAACAGGGTGGTAACGCCGCCTTCCAATTCCAGCACGCCTGGAATGGGCGTTGTTTCAGCGGCCACGCTAGGACCGAAACTGGCGCCGCCCTTCAAACCCTATTGCGATACGCCCCCAATTTCAATGATCGCAGAAGGCCCCTCTTCGGCTTGGCCAAAGGCGTTCCGGGAGACGATTAGGGATGCCAGTAGTCCAGGCCACGCCGCCGTAACGGTCATTGTATCCACGAAAGATGCCGGTACAGGCTAGGCGCTAATTCTGCGATTCGGAAGGCCTTGGGTCTTGCCGCTGCAGCTGCAGCTGCGCCATAGGACCCCGCAAGCGGCATTTTTTAGCTTCAAAGCACCCAAATATACCACCTGCTTCCGATTTTTGGTAATTCAATTCTGGTCAGGTTCTAATAGAATGGTTTGGAAATAAGCTCACAGGTATAAGTGTCCTACCTTAGACCGTACTTAGGACCTTCGTTGACTTGTCGCCCTCTCTGCGGGCTGCTTATCGGCGCGATACTGTCAGGATGCCTCGTCGGCCCAGATTTTCGCCGCCCGGTACTAGCTCCAAATGCCGGTTACATCCAATCCAATAAATCTCCCAATACACTCGGCAAATCGCGCCCAATCGCGAGCCAGCAATTTTCGAATAATTTGGACGTGCCCGCGCGGTGGTGGACGGAATTCAACTCTCCCCAGATCGACCATCTAGTCGATCAAGCGGTTACCAGGAATCCAGACCTTGCAAGCGCCCAAGCTGCATTGCGAGCGGCTCATGCGATGCTGGCGGCCCAGAAAGGTGCGCTCTTTCCTCAGGTTGATGCAGGCGTTGCAGCTAGTCGCCAAAGAAACTCAGCTACGCTCGCATCACCCCTAAATTCCAATGCAGAGGATTTTAGCCTTTATACGGGACAGATCAACATTGTCTACGCACCCGACGTTTTTGGCGGCATTCACAGGCAGATTGAATCCGTTCAAGCGCAGGCCGAAAATCAACGATTTGCCGTTGAAGCGGCCTACGTGACTTTGACATCTAACGTCGTTGTCGCGGCTATTCAGGTCGGATCATTGCAGGCGCAAATTCGTGCAGCCGAAGAAGTTGTAAACGCGGATCAGAGCATCTTGGACGCGCTGAACCTGCGGAAGCGTCTCGGGGAGGCTTCGACCGGCGATGTCGCAGCGCAAGCCGCTGCCGTCGCCCAAGCAAAAACGGCCATTCCACCGCTACGAAAGCAGCTAGGACAACAGGAACACCTTTTAGCGCAACTAACTGGTCAAACTCCGGCGGAGTTTGCGGAGGAATGGATCGATTTGAGTAGCCTGCACCTTCCTGCAGAACTTCCCCTAAGCCTACCATCTAAACTTGTCGAGCAGCGGCCGGACATCCGCGCTGCCGAAGCCAATCTGCATGCCGCCAGCGCGCAGGTAGGTGTTGCCATCGCAAACAGGCTTCCCAACATCTCACTTAGTGCAGCCCTGGGAGGTGCGTCCACCAATATTGGGTCTATTTTTTCAAACGGAAATGCGCTGTGGTTTGTCACAGGGGGTGTAACTCAACCGATATTCGATGCCGGAGCATTGCGCGACAAGCAGCACGCAGCAGAGGCGCAATTCGACCAAGCCAAAGAACAGTATCGCAGCGCGGTTCTTAGCGCTTTTCAAAATGTCGCGGACACTTTGCTTGCGCTAAATCAGGATACTGGAGCTCTGATGGCAGGATCTGAGGCAGAACGGTCCGCCCAAAAAAGTTTGGAGATTGCCCGGACAAGGCTCGAGCACGGAGAAGGAAATGCAAGCGCTGTTTTAAATGCCGAACAGACCTATCAACAGACATCGTCTATCCTTATCCAAGCGAAAGCAGCCCGCTTTTCTGATACAGTAGCCCTTTTCCAGGCTTTGGGCGGAGGCTGGTGGAATCGCAGCAACGCTAATCAAGTGGCGGACAAGCAGGCGAAGGAAGATTAAACAACTCCCGCCGAAAATCGTTAAATCGGCTCAAGCGTGCGAGTTGGCAGAAATGGTACAGATCGCCACAACCACAATACCGCGAGCGGCGACAAGAACAGGCTCATCAACGTAGATGTCAAAAGTCCACCCGAGATAACCAATACCATAGGGCCGAGAATTTCGAGGCCTGCCTGATAGGCGTGCCATGCAATCGGGGCAAGTCCCACCGCAATTACGCAGGCGCTGATGACGATGGGAGAGAAGCGATCTCGCGCCACTGCGAAGACCGTATCGGGCGACCAGCTCGCTTCCGCACCCGATAGCGTAATCTTTATTTGTGAAAGCAGCAGTATGGCGTTACGGGTCGAAATACCGAACAAGACAAAAAACCCCATGAAAGCTCCCAACGATAGAACGCCGCCCGTCAAAGCGACCACGACAATACCCCCTATGGTAGCAAAGATTGTCGAACCCAGTATCAACAGGGACGCACGCGCATCGGCATACATAACGAAAAGAAGCGCCAACACTGCACAAACCGAAATAGTGGCATCTAGCAACAGCGACGACGGAGGGCCGGCGCTGTCATTAGCCATGCTATATTCGAGATATGTGCCGGTTGGCAGTTTGACGCGTCGGGCAATCTCAAGTTGTGCATTCTTTAGAAATTCGTGCGCGTCCCCGCTCGAGTCGAACCAGACAATCTGCCGCCGGACCCCATTATCGTGCGCTATACGGCTCCGACCATCAGTAAGATAAACGTTGGCCACGTATTTTAACGGCGCAGAAATTCCCTGGCTTGAGCGAATCAAAAGGTCTCCGACGGCTTCAGGGTCTCGACGGACGTCCGTCTCGGCTGTAACAGCAATATCGATTTCGCGCCCATTGTTGAATATCTGCGCTGCCCGCGTGCCTTCAAACGCCGTTTGAACCGTACTGAGGACGTCGGCAGAAGATAGACCGTAAAGTGCCAGCCGCTGAAAATTCAGATCTACCCGAACCGCTGGCGCGAGGCCTCCTGTTTGGGATTGCACAGTTCCGGCGTTTGGAAGCAATCGTAGGACCGCCACTATTTTGTGTGCGATGTCATCCAGCTTATCCAGGTCTCCGCCATAAATTTTGACAGATGCTTTAGTACTTTCTTCCGATCCGAAGGCTTGCGAGACAAGGCGGGATCGAACGGTGGCTGCGATACCCTCATAGGAAGTCAAAACAGATCTTATTCGCGCCTGTACTTGGTTCTGGGCGATCATGGAGAGCCTCGGCGCCATCTCAATGTCCAATTCGGTATGTTCAATCCCCGAAGCAGAGTCGCCAAAATCCGCGCGGCCGACGCGCTCGAAGACGTGGAGAATGTCCGGGTCGCGCATTAGATCGCGAGTAATGCGCGACCCATAATTTTTCGTGACTGCCAAAGACGTCGAAGTAGGGGCATCATATTCGGCGACGAGGTAGCCGTCATGCATTGGCGGTATCAGCTCAATCGTAAAAAATGCCGCAACCAGGACGGCAATCGCTAGAGCGACGCATGTAGCAACGAGAAAGGGACTAGGTGTTGCCCACATAGATTGCAGTCGCGCGGCATAGCTATCCTTTAAGCGGCGCAGCCACTGCGGATGCGGAGCAGGTGATAGATGGCTAAGAAAAAGCAGCGACAATGCGGGGGTGATTGTAAGAGCAACCAGAATGGCTGCCAAACAGCTTACTATTATCATCGTTGCCAGAGGCGAGAGCAACGCACCGGCCACGTTGTTCAAAAGCACAATTGGTAGAAGAGCAATAATGATTATCAGTGTCGCGTAAATTACTGGCTCTCTCACTTCGAGCGAGGCGAGGAGTACTGCGCGGGCGCGCGAGCTGTGCTGCACTTCGGCACTCCGAAGGTCAGAGACTATATTCTCGACGTCGATGACGGCGTCATCGGCAATCAGGCCCACCGCGACGACAAGACCACCCAGCGTCATTATATTTATGGTCCATCCGAACAACTTGATGGCGGCAAGGGCAACCAGAAGCGCAAGAGGAATACTGACAAACGAGATCAACGCTGCGCGAAGATCGCGGAACAAGACGACCAGCAAAGTGCCTGTTAGAAATGCGCCTATCAAAAGATCAAAAGAGATATTGCGAATGGCGCGATCGATGAATCCGGCGGGCCGGTTAACATCTGCCTTGATTGTTACGCCTTGCGCTGTGAGTTCCGTCCGCATTACTGCGAGGGATGTTTCAACATTTTGCGTTATGCCAACGACGTTTGTACCAAGTTGGCTGCCGACATCGAGCAAAATGCCGGGCTTGCCATCGATAAGTGCGCTGTTGTTCGCCGGCCAAGCCGACTCTGTAACGTCCGACACATCACCGATTCTGACGGGCGCGCCTCCGGTAACATGAATTTGTCCCGCAGCCACATCTGCCGCCGTCAGAGCCTGTCCATGAGGATCGATGAGTATGCGCTGCGTGGGCGTGTCAATGAAGCCGGCGCCCCTCACGCTGGTCGCGCGATGTACGGCGTCCACAACATCGGAAAATCCCAAATCGCTGTCGGCGAGATCGCCGGACCTTGCACGGACTTCAATTCGTCTTATCTCGCCACCATAAATTCCTACGCGTGAGACGCCGGGTGTTGAAAGTAGGCGTGGACGAACACTCCACTGAGCAATGTCTCGCAGGTCTGTTGGCGACAGACGGGGGCCTGTAAGGCCAATTTCCAGAATATCGTTAGTGCTTGATGCTAAGGGGGCCAGAAGGGCAGGCCCTGCGCCATTGGGCAAATCGCTGTTGGCGAGCGTCAACCTCGCCGATAAAGCCTCGCGGGCCCTAAAAGGGTCCGTGCCGCTCTGAAGCGTGATATCGACGATCGAAAAGCCTTGCATGGAATCCGAGTGGACGGATGCCACACCTTCGGCGCCCAACGTGGCATATTCGACCGGCCGCGTGACAAGTTGCTCGACCTGCTCGGATACCATTCCGGGCGCTTCCGTTATGATCGAAATGTGGGTTGGTGCAAGCCTGGGAAAGATGTCGACCGATTCATTGCGCACAAGGTAAGCGCCCAAAACCAAGAACAGTGCTGCTGCGCCCACGACCAGTTTGGCGTGGTATAACGAGTGGCGAACAAGTACAGTCAGCATGCTAATTGGTCGGCTCTATCGAGGCCTGGCTCTGTTCGACAGCGAAAAGCATCGCGCTCCCACTCCCTACGACTTCCTGGTTGGAGGAAAACCCTTGCGGCACGAATAGTCCACCGTCTTCCGGGATCCCGTCCTGCACCGGACGCCGTTGAAACTGATCAGAGCCTTGCTTTACATAGGCCCATGTCAAGCCGCGAAAGCGAACGAGGGCTTCGCGCGGAAGCAAGATTCCTTTTACAGGAGTGCCCGTATCGATGTGCGCGCTTTGTATTAGCCCGACGGACAGGCGCACGGATAATGGCCCGCTGATCTCCGCCAGCAGCCCCGAGGATGAAAGGCGAGGCTCGGCCACCCGCGCAGGGCCTAAGACGGTGCCCTTAACGCTATCGGTGCCAATGTCGATGTCTATTGTGTGGGCATCCTTTTGGCCCTCATTTGAAGGGGTGTCGACATGAACCAGGGCTGCCAATCCTCCAGCCAGAGCCCGCACGAGCTCTCTGAGCTTTGGATCTGAAAGGCGGGCAATGCCGGGACCCCATTCCAGACCGAGACGCTGTCTCAACAACTGACGCTTTGTCTCATCGGATTTCGCCTGAGCGATAGCGGCCTCCGTATCCTTGGCCGACATATTGGAATCTGCGGCGTGGAGAGCGACCGATCGCTGAGCTTCCGCACGGGATGCCGCCGCCGCCGCCTCTGCGGCGAACAGGTCGGAGCACAGCTGCGCCAAAGGACCTGGATCCAGGACCTTAGCGAAGGCCGCGATTTGGGTCTTTCGTTGCACCGGGTGCAGCGCCACCGTAGTGATCCCGAGAACTTTCTGCGTAGCAGGCGATACGGCCACCACCCCATCCCGCATGGGCGCACCAGCGGCAGAGAGGCTGCACATTACGAAAATGCAACAAACGACGATTGTCGAGCAGATCGCGATATACTGGCACTTTAGGTTCAAACGCACCTGATTCGCCCCTTCGCCAATTTTACCGACTCTAAATATCAGAAAACCTTCGCGTCGGCTTTAGGCCATCGACCGCTCGAAATAATAAACCATTTTTTGAACCATTGAGGGAGGGAGCGTCATGTGCTCGATTTGACGACTCTGGGACACGAAATCGTTGAGAGCGAGAAGCAATTGTTGGAAAAGCTGCGTACGCTTCGACGCAGAAAACGTGAGGGTCAGGAGAGTTCGAGTTCTGACGTTCGCGCGCTGACTGCCGGCCAAAAAATCGCCGACACGGTTGCCGCCACAATGGGGTCCTGGAACTTTATTATTATTCAGTCAGTCATTCTGGTCATTTGGATTGTGCTCAATCTCATTGCATTTATTCAACACTGGGATCCGTATCCATTCATCCTCCTTAATTTAGCGCTGTCGTTTCAGGCGGCCTATGCCGCACCTTTCATCATGATGAGTCAAAATCGCCAGCAGGATATCGACAGGCAAGCGGCGGAAAACGACTATCACATCAATATCAAGGCCGAGCTGGAGATCGAATTGTTACATCAGAAGATCGATCAGCTACGAGAGACGGAAGTCCTTCACCTGACCGAGGTTGTTCACCAACTCGCGGACATGCTGAAGAAGGCGGATGATCGTGCGAAGGCCTAAGGCATTTCATGCCGCGACATATGCCATCGCAAACAACACCAGTCCCGCCAAACCGAGACCCATTGCTCCTAACCAGAAGGGCCGCCGCTTGGTAATAATGGCGACCGTCGAAAGGGCAATCCCGATTTCTAACAATGTGGCGGCCCCCGTTAGCCAATGATGCCGCATCTCGTGCGCGACGCTCAGAGCGGTCAGTCGGTCGCGCTCTTTCTCGTCCTCGTTCGCGGTCGCGCGAGCTTTGTCCTGCTCAGCGCGCTGCGCGAGTGCGTCACGGCGATACTCAGCCTCGTGCGTGCCGTCGTTACCCGCCGCAATCTCATACATATGTCGCTTTAAGCTGTCTGCCTGGTACTCATTCCACGCATCCGTAGCTTTATCTTGCGCCAGTACGGCTTCGCTCGAACTGGTGATTGCCTTCCCACCCTCAACGGTCTCAAGGCTCCCCCCAACCGCAGCAAGCACCGCAAGAATCGCGATGGAAAGCGATACGCGGGAAATAAACGGATCGTGTTCATGCGCGGCATGCTCTGCATGTTCGGTGTGCTCGTGCGCATCTAGGGCTGGATCTTGCGTCATAGAATATCCCATTGGATATCGGGGCTATGGAAGTTAACGATGTGCAGGCCTTCAGGCAAACGCTAAAAATGCGAGACGGGCTGCGCCCCAACCAGCTCGAATGAGATGCATATCAGTTTGAATTGTTATGGCATTGAAGCCGGATCATTGCCAGCAAGATGCAGTCACGGCCGTGCTCATATAGGTAGCTTAAGCGCCACTTCGACGGCCGCCGCGAAACCCTTGTGGGGACGTGGCTGGTCGTCCTGAAGCCTGCCGTCCAGATCCAGCCGAAAGCGGTGGCCATCGAGCTTGAACGGCAGCGACACCCGTGTCTCGCCCATATTCACAATGACCGGCATTGAACTGACGATATTGACGCCCGCTGAGTGGTTGCTGCCGATGGTGGCGTGGTGAAGGCTGAGTTCATAGAAGCGTCCGGCCGCATCGCTCCAGCTGCCCTGCAATGACAACAGGTTGGAATCGGTGTCTAGGTTGAAGCCCAGGGTACGGCCACGATAGTGCATGCCATCGGGATACTGACCATCGGTATATGTAAATCCATAGATGTGGTTGCTGAAACTGAAAGGCTTTTTGGTTGCAATCGTATCGGTGAGTTCAACGGTCAGCTTCACCGGGTTGTTCGCCGTGGGCAGAAAAATGCTGGAGCCGACCAGATAGCTGCTACCGGAGCTCGTCAACCAGGAATAATCCTCATTCATCATCTGGGCATAGATTTGGAACGGCGCGCCGGCGAATTTGCGGCCATATTTGAGTTCCAGCGAACCTTCGCCATTGACGTTGTTCGGATGGGTGGAGAAATCAATGTTTGTGAAGTAATCTTTCAACGGGGAACAAGGGTGTCCCTGTCCGCAAAATTGCTCAGTTTTGGCCAACCCGATCTCCAGGCCCGGGAGGGGACTAATCGTCAGGTGCATGGCGTCGTAATAGACGTTGGACTGGATCTGGGGACCATCGAACTTGCCCAGGAAAAATTCGAACTGCCACGGCCCCAGCCAGCTGAGCACCGGCCAACTCGACGCCGACGTGCTGGAACGCTCGATCCCGATCTGCGGCATGGGACGCGCATTGTTGGACAGCTGCAGCGCCGATATCTGGCCCGGCCCCCACCAGTGGTCGAGATAGCCGGCATAGACAAGCACGCCGCCAAGACGGGCGGACAAATAAGTCCCGTCCAACATGAGCTTGTTGGGTTTGCCGCCAAAATCCTGGGTAATGGCGCCCAGCGATAGGCGCCCGGAGAAAATGCCGTTGCTGGCGCTCAAGGAGATCTGGGCCTGCGCATCACCGCGCCCCAGGCCATCAAAACCATGCACAACACTTGGCCGATTGGTGGCATCGAGAGCAAGAGACCCAGAAAAACCTTGCGCCACGCCTGCTTGCGCCTCTTGCAGCACACGCTGGGCCGCGGCTTGCACAGCCCGCGACCGGCCTGCCAGATCATTGTCCTTCAGATTATGCAGAAGCGATTGCCAAGGAAGGGGCCATGTAATCGTGAGCCCATTTATCACGCCTGACGTGGTGAGCAGCTCGATATCGGAACGAAGCTGATTGTCTCCCACCTCCGCCCAGGGCGAGGCAACAGCTGAGGCGGAGACAGACAAAAAGACGAGCCCAAGGCCAAGCCTCAACCTCCGTAGTGTAATCTTCATACGCTGACGGCGCTCCAACCGCACAGTAACCGTA
>JANYAR010000010.1 GCA_025361185.1 Alphaproteobacteria bacterium
TCCGGCCGCATCTTCCTGATGGACGAGGCCACCGGCAAGGCGGTGCGCAGTCTCATAGCCCCCGTCAACCGCACCCACGGCCTGGCAATCGATGGTAACTTCCTCTGGTCGGTGGGTTCTGACTTTTCCCAGATCCACAAGCTGGATTCGAAAACCGGCAAGATCGTCGCCAAGATCCAATTGGACAAGAAGAATGACCCGGCGATCCACGGCCTGGAAATCAGGGACGGCGTACTCTGGTATTGCGACGCCGCTTCGGGCTGGGTCTGTAATCTTACCTGATCTGTTTCGCGTCGATTATGCGCTGCCAATGGCTGCACGAGCGGGGGATGCGCGCCCAGTCTTACAAACCCACAATTCAAGGTGAATTTTATTTCGGCAGTTATCCCTGACGCCGCCCGTACAGCATGGTGATATTGATGCGCCGGTTAGTATAGCCTTCCTTGAAATGCATCCGGTCCGTCTCGTGGAATAGATCGGAGGAAAAGACCACGGCGCGGTTGGAACGATAGGGAATGGTGACGGATTTTGCGCCGGCGCGCGCGAGATAGGCCTGGCAGCCGGCCGTATCGCCGATATATTCCTGGGTTTTCAACCCGGGGGGCGTGGCGACGTTCCAGACGGTAAGCCCGCCATGCTCGGGGTCGAGATTGGCCTCGTCGGCGGTGACCCAGAAATTGAAAGTCACCACCGAAGGATCGGCGTGAGTGCCAACGCCGCTGAGCCGGCTGTCATACTTGAAAGCCCAGAGATAGCGCAAAAGATGCACTCCCAGGATGGCGGGATAGGTGGCGCGCATGTCCTCGTCAATCTGGGCGATCAGCGGACAGGCCAGGCCGTGTTCAGGCATGGCGGTGAGATAGCCTTCGGGATGGGTTTCCCGCCATATGGTGGAGCCCCAGCAATAGCGGCGTAATTTCTCCAGCGCTTCCTCCCCGAGAAGATTGTCGATCACAATGATGCGAGAATTGCTGTTGTTCCATTCTTCAGTTGCCTTGGCGACATTGACGGCATTGACGGTGCGCGGTCGGATCCGCTCGCCATCCGCGAGATGGAAATTCCATTCCCGCAGGCCGTAGGTCCGGGCCAGATACTCCATCTGCTCCCGGTCATGCTTAACTCGGTGCGGCATCTGCGCGCCTTTCCCGCCCCGTCCAAAGGTCAGCCGCGCATGCCGCAAAAAACAGGAAAAACTTTCCTCGATGCGCTCCCGGCCCATCTCCGGGCCGCCGTCCCTCAGCAGGAGATTTCCCAGCTTATAAAGTGTATCGGTATCATCCGGGTTGATCTGCAAGGCGCGCCGAAAGGCGTCAATGGCCTGCGGTGTCCGTCCCCGAAGAAACAGGATCAGCGCCAGCCCGGCATGGACATCGGAGCGGTTTGGCTGCGAAACCAGAACCTGGCGGTAAAGCGCCTCCGCTTCCGCCAGCCGCCCCGCCTGATAGTGCGCGGCGGCCTGACGCAACACGGCATCGACGGGAGCATCGGAACTGGCAATCCTCTCGCTCATCCCGGCGCGGCGCCCCGGCGATTGACGTGTCGGCTCATAACCTGCCCTCTTCCATCCCCGTTCTCCGGGGCGATACACTCAAGGAGTCCATGCGCCGGAAGCATGGTAGTTTTCCGGGCTGCGGTAGCGTATCGCCGTATGAAGGGGCCGCCAAGTGAACCGTAACCCGGCGGTCGGGCAAAGGGGTGGGCAACAGTTCATGACGGACTTCGATCAGGTCGTTTCGCCGCTGGGCGCGGACGCCTTTCTGCGCGACTATTGGCTCAAGGATTTTGTTCATATTCCAGGTCAGGCTGGTCGCTTCACCAATTTACTTTCCTGGAGCGAGCTCAACGCTATTCTGGAACAGCATCGCCTCACCCCCCCGCGCCTTAAACTGTATCGGGATGGCCACCCTCTCGACCCCGTGCATTATCTGACGCCAGCGATGTTCGGCGTGCCGCGGCTGGATGCGGGCGGTTTGGCCGTAAGCCTGGCGCAGGGCGCGACCCTGATCCTGGACGATGTCCAGGAGCTCGCGCCCCGGGTGCGCGAACTGATGCACATGTTCCAGGATGTCTTGCACACCGACGCCTTCGCCAACCTTTATGCCGGCTGGCACACCCAGAAGGCGTTCGATCTGCATTGGGATGCGCAGGAGGCCGTCGTCATCCAGCTCTGCGGACGAAAACGCTGGCGGGTGTACCGCCCGATCCGTCCGCACCCCCTGAAAAACGATATTGAGCCGGCGCCGCAACCCACCGGCGCGCCGGTTTGGGACGGGATCATGACGGACGGCGATACACTCTATATACCGCGTGGCTGGTGGCATGAGGCGTTTCCTCTGGACGAGCCTAGCCTGCATCTGACGATTTCCCTCACTCCGCCCACGGCCCTGGACTATCTGGGCTGGGTCACATCGCAGCTGCGCCATCATGAAGAATTGCGCGCCAGCCTTCCAATCGATCATGATGCGGCACAGGCGCAAGCGGCCATCCTGGCCCGGCTGGTAGTCGATACGCTGCGCACGGCCTCGGTAATCGATTTTCTGAGCGAATGGGACGCCAATATACGACCCAGTCCGCATATCCGCCTTCCCGCCATGGCCTATGAACAATTTTCCGACATCACCGACATCAGCCGCGTAAGGCTGGCCTCGCTGCACCGGTTGGCATTCACTCGACAGGGCGAGACCTATGCATTTCCCGCCGCAGGGCGGTTGTGGAGGGTTGCCGAGCCCCTGCACCCCGCTCTGGCCAGCCTGCAAAACAACAAGGACGCCACCGTGGCGCAACTTGCCGCTATGCTCGCAGACACGGCCGCAAAACGCGATCTGATCAAAAGCCTTGGCGTTCTGGCGCGGGCCGGCGTCGTGCTGGTAACGCAGGGCTGACCCAGCGGCCGCGCAGTGCAACACCCCGTAAGCGGACGAAGAGGTGTCCCTCTTGCCCAAAACTATACGATGGTGCTTGTCGGCACTGTCGTAAGGGTAACCGGTCCCCCTGGGTTCCCGTTTGAAGATGTACCAAGGCCAATCGCCACTCCGACTGCAACAATGCCGGTTATCACGATAATGGCGGTCTGGTTTATCTCCTGGGCCTGCTTTACGCCGGCGGGCTTTCCCGATACCAGCGGACCGGCATTGTCCGCGGCCAGGGCAGCGGAAGCCAGCAACGTCACGGACAACACAGAAGCAACAAGAGTGCGCATGAAA
>JANYAR010000088.1 GCA_025361185.1 Alphaproteobacteria bacterium
GGCTAAGATAAAGCTGGGCTTTCAGGTTCGGGTCCGCAGTCTCCTCCAGCGCCCGCTGCAGCAGTGCTTGTGCCTCCTGCGGCCGGCTCGCATCCACCAGGACCGCTGCCAGCGCTATCCTGGCATGCACCTGACCCGGCATGATGCGCAGCAATTGGCGAAAACCGTTTTCGGCTTCACTGAGTGTGCCGGCCCGGTGCAGGAGAAGAGCGGCTTCGAACCGCGCATCCATAAAATCCGGCCTCAGCTTGATGGCGGCGCGAAAAGCCTCGAGCGCCTCGTCGGCACGCCCAAGCGCAGCCAGCGCCCGGCCCAGATTGCAGGCCAGCATGGGCTCACGCGGTGCGGCCGCCCGGCCCTTGACGAGCAGCGGCAAGGCATCGGCTGGGCGGCCCTGCGCCAGCCTTATAGCGCCCTGCATGTTCAGGACGTCGGGATCATCCGTCAGGCCCAAAACGGACAATGGCGCCAGCGCCCGTTCCGCCCCGGCGAAATCTTGCCTGTGCGCGCACTGGCCTGCGAGCGCGAGTGCCTGTTGAACGGCGGGGTGAGTGGACATGGGGGGCTTTATAACGCCTTTTGCAGCCAGAACTGATACATGCCCGAAAAAGTATCGGGATTGTCATTCTCAAATTCCTGCCAGAGATCCAGATCACGCGCCCCAGGATCGCCGGGAAAACGCCTGCGATAGGCGGCGAGCTCGGCATCGCCGATCGCAAAACCCAGAAGCTTCAGACCGTGATCGTGCAGAAAGGCTTTGATGTCGGCCAGCGTCACGCATTGTTCCTGGACGTGAAAAAGCATGTCGCGGCAAGTGCTGATGGTGAAAAAATCAGGATGCTGTTCGACGCCGGCATGGGCGCTGTTCTTGGCATCCATCAGCGCATGCCGCACCAGCCGCACCGCCTCGGCAGTGGCCTCATGGCTCCCGCCGGAAATGCTTGCGCGCAGACCTTCCAGATTGCGCCGGGCGGCCGCGCTGTACAGACCCAGCATCATGAATCCTTTCGGCTTCAGCAGAGACAAAAGAACCCGCCAGCCGGCAAACGGGTCCGCCAGATGATGCAGCACACCCACCGCCTCGATCAGGTCAAACCGGCGATCCAACGTGCCAAGCTCCAGCAGATCGGCTTGGGCATATTCGATTTGGGGCATATCGCGCGATTTGCGCGCGGCATGCGCCAGACTGGCGAGGCTTAAATCCACGGCCAGGGTGCGCGCGCCCGCAAATCGCTGCGCTGTTTCGATGGCGTTGCGCCCCGTTCCGCACCCCGCCACCAATATGTCGGTGCTGTCCCGGGCCGCCGGACTTTCAAGGACGGCGAAGGGGAATTTCCGGCGCAGATGCATAACCAGATCTTCCGGCGCCCCCGCCGATCCCGCCTGCACCCAACGCGGATAGGGATTTTCCTCATACTGGGCTTGAACCAGGCGGGAGACGGAATCGGCGATTTTCGTCAATTGGGGAATAGCCGCGCGCAGCCGCTGCTCGTCCTGCGGTTCGCGGATTTGCCGGGTCACAATAGCCTCGATGGCCGCAGGCCATGACATGTCCAGCAGGCGGCCTGAAAGCGGGACGGACGATAACGGAAAATAAGCGGCCACCGCGGCAATCCGGCACGCGTGGATCGCAGCACCGCTCTGAAGCGCGGCCGCCAGCAAGTCGCGCAATGCGCGCGCCTGTTTGCATTCTTCATCATCGGCATAGAAGACATATTCGTTGATGAAGCACTGCTGTGCCAATGCACTGTAAAAATCCAGTGACGTGTCGACGTCGTTTTCCGCGGCATCCAGGGCAGTTTGCAGCAGGGCGCGGCGCGCCATCGCCAGGCGCTGCTCCAGCTCCAGGTCCAGATTGGGGGTGCGGCAGAGCAAGGCCTGGAGCAACCGATTCTCCGTCAGGGGTGCGGCGTCGTGCTTGATGAGATCGGCACTGACCAGCGCCAGATCGTCGGGCCGGTCCCAGCCTTCGCACAAGGCGCGCAGCAGCAAAGGCCTGAGCGCCGCCGCATCCTGGTCCAGACGCAACTCCCTGACGCACTGCACGAAGGCAATTCTGTTTTCCGGCGTCTCCTTAAGCGCCAAGGAACGCGCAATCGCCTCCATCGCGGCAGCGTGACCGCCCTGTGCCGACAGGGTCAAAGCAAGTTCCGCGAAAGTCCCGGCCTGGCCGGGATCGATCTGCAGCGCGCGCTGAAAACAGGTCTCGGCCTCGCGCGGCCGCCCCAGCGCCAGCAATGTGCTGCCAAGATTGTTGTGTGCTTCCGGCAGGCCTGGATTCAACGCTATGGCGCTGCGATAGCAGCCGGCCGCTTCTTCCAGCCGCCCCAAACGCAGCAGCAGAACCCCCAGATTGTTGTGAAGGTCGGGCAGGTTCGGCTCCAGGGCGATGGCGGCACGGCAACTGGCCACGGCCTCCTCCAACCTGCCCACGGCTTCCAGCGCCAAGCCTAGATGGGCGTGATAGACGCCGGCGCGCGCATTGTGCGCGATCGCCTGGCGCAACATATCCTCGGCCGGCGCAAACTGTCCGCGCTGATAGAGGATCACGCCCAGCCGGTGCAGGCTGTCGGCATGGCGAGGATCGGCCGGCAGAACCCGCCGGTAGAGTTGTTCGGCCTCCTCGAGACGGCCTTCGCGGTGACATTGAACGGCGCGGGCAAACATGTCCCCCACGCCCGGCGGGGGGGCGGGCTGGGTCTTGCTATTGGCGCGGCGCTGCTTGCGGTTCACTTAGAAATTCCGGGACTTCCTGGGCGGGACATGGTCGCGCCAACCGCCCGGCATTTCAATGCATCTGCGGGGCCACCCAAAAAGGAACGGGCGGCACCGCTTTCGCGATGCCGCCCGGCCAGAACAAGACCAATGAATTACAGGTTGCCCTTGAGGCCGATGGTGAAGTAGCGGCCCATATCGTCCCAATAGTTCTGATTGAGATTGCCGCCGACCGGATAGAACAGGCCGGGGTTGGAGGCATTGGTGGGCCACAGCGGCGCACGAGTGTTGCCGATATTGTTGACGGTGAAATAAAGGTCGGACGTGCCGCCAAACATCTCGAGCTTGCGGTCGATCGTCACGTCAAGCACGTCAAACGAACCCACGCGCGGGGCGACATAGTTCTGGCTGCTGCCGTTAAGCGCATTGTCGCTGCTGGCCTTCTTCATGCCGCTCAGCCACTGGTTCTGCATGGACAGACCCCAGTCGCCGACCTGATAGGCCAAGAAGGTGGTCATGCGAGTCTTGGGCTGCGGCGTCCAGGTCGTGAACGAACCGGGGATGTTGATTGTGGAGTTGACCGGCTGATAGGTCAGCAGGTGGCGGAAGCTCATCGTACCCGGGATCCAGGAGGCGATGTCCGCCATGTCCCAGTTATAGTCGATCTCGACGTCGAAGCCTTCCATCGCCAGCTTGGCGGTATTCACCGGCGCGTTTTTCACCTGTGTCGGATAGTTCGCCGCGGTGAAATATTGCGCCGAGCCAACCGGGAACGGCCGAACCGCGAGCGCGCAGAACGGCGAATTGAAGGCCGGCGCGCTGGCGTTACAGATCGCTTGAACCTGCGTGCTCTGATAGCTGAGGTTCGAGATCGCCTGCGCCATATGGGTGGTATACCAGTCCACCGACATGGTGAATCCCGGGATGAATTCCGGGGTCAGAACCACGCCTGCCGTATAGGAGTGGGCGACTTCCGAAATCAACTTGGGATTTCCCTGCGAGATCAACTGGGTGCTGTTGGACTGGGGAAAATAGGGAAGAGCATCCGTAAAGCCGGTCGAGGATATGCCCACTGGCTGGAACAGATCGTTGAGGTTGGGGGCGCGAATGTCCACCGACATGGTGCCACGGAAGCGCAAATTCTCGTCCACGTGCCAGTCGAGGCCGGTCTTCCAGGTCTCGCTTTCGCCCGAGGTCGAGTAGTTGGTGTAGCGGCCGGCGATATCGGCGGAGACCTCCTGGAACAGGGGCACGCCCTTGATCAGCGGAATGTTAACTTCGGTGCCGAATTCATACACATTGTTGCCGACATCGACCGGCGCATTGACGTTCTGGACCCAGCGTACCGGGGCGGACTGGCTTTGGGGTTGAACAACACCGGCAATGGTTTGTGTGGTGGTGCCGCTATTGACCAGACACATGCGCAAGCCCGTGCAGTCCACAAAGTCGGTGGGCAGGAACTTGCTGGCCATGGTGTAGGTCGACCAGCGCATTTCGGCCGACACGGCAGCGGTGATTTCGCCGGCCGGCAAGCCCAGGCCCCAGAGGCCGCCATGGATGCTGCCGCCGATATTGTCCAGCACCTGGGTGAGGTTCCACCAGGACGGCGTGGACACATAGTTGTACGAAGAAACCGAAGGACCGTTCGGATCGAACAGGTTCATCGGCTGGCAACCGGGATAGAGATTGGCGAACGCCGCCTGAGTCGTGACCCAGCACTGGATCGTGCCGCCCACATCCACGCCATTGATCTTGGTGCCGGCCGGAGCGACCACCGCGTCCTGCGCCGCCAGATATTTGGCATTGTCGGTATTGTGCGGGTTCTTCACCTGCAGCCGGCTTTCGGCATGGTTGAAGTAGGCGTCCCAGGCGAATTTCTGGATGGTGCCGCTAAGACCTGCTTCCAGGTTCAGGTTACGCTGATAACCTTGGGTATTGTAGATCAGGTTCTGGCTGCGGGCATTAACACCGCCGATATTGGTGAACTGATAACCGGCTGCCCCGAAGATCGGCACGTTGAGCGGCGGCGCCGGCGGGGCGTTGCCTACCGGATTCGTCAGCGCGGTAAAGGTGGCAGGCGACTGCAGGTAGCGATAGCCGAGTTGCTCGCCTTGGAACCCCGGGCCGGTCGTGTTCCCCGCGAAGCCAGCGCCGAGCGCGGTCTGCGCGGCGGCGCTCAGATAGGGGTTGGTGGAGAAGAAGACGCTGGGACGGCTGGCGGCCGCGCTCACCGTCCAGGGGGCCCAATTGGCGAAGTTGCCGGATTCCGACCAGCTCGCCTGGATATAGCCATTGATGTCGTCGGTGATGTCGTAGCTGAAGCGGCCGAACAGTTCGCCGGTACGCACCTTGTTGCGGAAGGTGCCGACGGGGTTGTAGCCGCCATCACCGCCCTGCTCCAGGCTGCCCGTGGTGGTTGGCACGCCATGGGTCAGCGGCGTGATCACGCCGGGGGCCAAGAAGGTAAAGTTGTTCGCCGGGCAAGACGCGCCGCAGGTGATGCTGCCATGCTGCGCCAGGTTGATGGTGTGACCGAAGGGCACGTTGATGAAGGGCGCCGCGGGAGAACCGGAACCGGCCTGCACCCAGCTGTTCAAGTTGGAGCCATAGGGGCGATGATCGTCGGGGATCATGTCCTGGTTGAACCAGCGGGTCGCCATTTCGAAATGACCGCGGCCGCCGAACAGGTCGGTGCCCCAGGCAAGGCCCAGCTGCTGCGACGCACCGTCGCCATATTTCGAGATACCAGCATTGACGTTGTATTTGAAGCCGGTGAATTTCTTGTCGAGGATGAAGTTGACCACGCCGGCCACCGCATCGGAGCCGTACACGGCCGAAGCGCCGCCGGTAATCACGTCGACGCGGCTCATCAGCATTTCGGGCAGCGTATCGACGTCGACCGTGCCGTCCTGGTTGGAGGCCGGCACGCGATGGCCGTCCAATAGGATCAGGGTGCGCTGAACACCGAAATTGCGCAGATTGAGCACATTGCCGCCATTGTTCTTGCTGGCATTGTCCTGGCTGCGGGGGCCGCGGCCGCCGATAAAGACAGGCAGCTTGTTCAAGGCGTCGGGAATGTTGGTCGGCGTCGTCGCCGCCAACTGTTCGGCGCTCACGGCCGTGATCGGCGTCGGCGACAGGGTGATGTCGGAAATGATGCGCGAACCGGTGACGGTGACCGCTTCGGTATTCTGCGCCACGGTCTGGGCAGTGGCGCCGGTCGTCAGGGCGACAACACTGGCCGCGCACATCAGCGCGAGTTTATTCATTTTGCGAGTAGTCATATTTCCCCCTGGGGCTGTTTATTCTTGCCATGAAGCTATTCGACGCTGGCAGCGCTGCCAACAAAAAATGACAGCGCTATCATTTTTTCCGAACTGAGTGCGGCGCTTACGACACACAGGGTATAACTACATGATTTCACATGGTTATTTTTTTGATGATGTCTGAGTTTTTCACGTGCGCGGCGGCTCAGCTTGTCGCGCCAGGAATAAATTCAAATCCCAGGTCCACCACCTGGGACTTGCCCCCCGAGAGCAGCAGATTTGCCCCGGTCTCGCCCATCGAGACTCGAGGCGAGCGGATCGTGGAGAGCGGCTGCGGGGTCAGGCGCGCAATGTCCAGGCCATTATAGCCGAACAGCGCCAACTGGCCCGGAATGGAAATGCCGTTTTCCAGGCAGTAAAAATAGCCG
>JANYAR010000123.1 GCA_025361185.1 Alphaproteobacteria bacterium
CGATGGCGGCACGCGCTTTGCCCAGCCCGGCGCCACCATACGTTATCTTCCGCAGGAGCCGGATCTTGGCGGCTACGCCACCACACGCGATTATGTCGATGCGGGACTTGATCCGCACGAAGATCCCAATCGCGCCTTCTATCTCCTAGGTCACTTGGGCCTGACAGGGTTGGAAGATCCCGCCCTCCTGTCCGGCGGGGAAGCGCGCCGCGCCGCATTGGCGCGGGCGCTCGCGCCGCGTCCCGATATTCTGCTGCTGGATGAGCCAACCAATCATCTGGACGTCCAGGCGATCGAATGGCTGGAAGGAGAAATCAAGGCCGGCAAGGGCGCGCTGGTCCTGATCAGCCATGACCGCCGGTTTCTGGAAAATCTTTCCCGCGTCACGGTGTGGCTGGATCGCGGCAAAACGCATCGGTTGGAGCGGGGCTTTGAAGCCTTTGAGGCTTGGCGCGACCAGACGCTGGAAAAGGAAGAAACCGAACGGCACAAGCTGGAACGCCGCATCGCCGCGGAGGAAGACTGGGTGCGCTATGGCGTGTCGGGGCGGCGCAAACGCAACCAGGGCCGGCTGGAACGGTTGCGCGGCCTGCGCACCGAGCGCCGCGACCAGATTCGCCAGCTGGGCAACGTCAAAATGGAAGCGGCCGAGGGCGCAGGCGGCGGCACCAAGGTGATCGACGCCAAGGGCGTGGCTTTTTCTTACGCTGAAAACGAGATTGTGCGTGATTTTTCCATGCGCGTCCATCGTGGTGACCGGATTGCTCTTGTCGGACCGAACGGCGCGGGCAAGACCACGCTTCTGAAATTGTTGACCGGCCAGCTGGCGCCACAAAAGGGCAATGTCAAACTGGGGCAGGGCTTGCTGATGGTCCATCTCGACCAGAACCGCTCGCGGCTTCACCCCGAGCAAACCCTGGCGGCAGCCGTCACTGACGGCAGCGGTGACACCGTGATGGTGGCGGGCAAGCCGCGCCATGTGATGAACTATCTGCAGGATTTTCTGTTCACGCCGCAACAGGCCCGTACGCCGGTTAAGGTCTTGTCGGGCGGCGAACGGGCGCGGCTGCTGTTGGCGAAGCTGTTTGCGACCCCATCGAATTTCCTGGTTCTGGATGAGCCCACCAACGATCTGGATCTGGAAACCCTGGATCTGCTGGAGGAAGTGATCGCCGATTATCCCGGCACGGCGCTTCTGGTCAGCCATGACCGCGACTTTCTGGACCGCGTCGCAACCAGCATCGTGTTGGCAGAGGGTAACGGCCGTTTCACCGAATATGCCGGGGGCTATACGGACATGCTGACGCAGAGAAGCGGCCAGACCGACGCCAAAGCGTCAGCCACGCGCGCCGCCGATCAAAAGATTGCGCCAAAAGCGCCTGGCGAAAAACGGGTAGGTGCTCTCAAGATGAATTTCGCGGACGTCCATGCGCTCAAAACCCTACCAGAGAAGATTACGGTGGCGGAGGGCAAGATCGCGGAGCTAGAACAACAATTGTCCGACAGCAGTCTCTATGCGCGGCTTCCGGAAAAGTTCGCCAAACTGTCCCTGGAGCTGGCCGATATCCGCGCCCGGAAGGATGCGGACGAAGAGCGCTGGCTGTCCCTGGAGATGGAACGTGAAGCCCTGGAACAGCAAGGCTAGGGCTCTCGTCAGTCCGCGTATTTTGCCAGATAGGAAGCGAGCGTCTGCGGCGTCATGCTTTGCGCCTCGGAAACCGCGAAAATATCGCCACCGTTGACCAGCTTGCCGTCGGGTGTGGCGATCAGAAGTGCTGGCACGCCCTCCAGCCTTTTGGTGATGCCGAAGCGCGCGGGGGTCTGCAAATTGCGGTTGAAGCGGCCGACATCGACAAGCACTTCCTCATAATGCGCGGTCATGAAGCGGCGCATTTCCGGCAGCCTGACGAAATTGGCCAGGATGAGGCAATCGACGCACCAGTTGCCGCCCAGATCGATCAGCACCCGCTTGTGCGATTTCTGCGCTCGGGCAAAAGCGCTCGCAACCTGGGCGTCGGCATTGGCGGCCTCGTCATAGGGCTGCAGGGTCACAACCGGCAATTGCTGCAGGTTGGCGATGGATGGCTTGGGCGCGGTTGCGGCTTGTACCGGAATGACCACCGCCAGCAGCAGGATGGAGATGACAGCTCTTTTCATGCCGCCGGCGCGAGCAGGCCGCGTCCCTCCAGCAAGGCTTCGATATGGGGATCGCGGCCACGGAAGGCGCGATAGGCGGCGGCGAAATCGCGCGTTCCGCCCGCGGAATAGACAAAATCGTGCAGCCGCTGTGCCGTGGCCGGATCGAACGGATCGCCAGAGTCTTTGAAAGCCTTGAAACCGTCCGCATCCAGAACTTCCGACCACAGATAGGCATAATAGCCCGCGGCATAGCCATCGCCGCCGAAGACATGGGTGAAGTGCGGCGCGCCATGACGCGGACCGATTTCCGGGGGCATGCCGATGCGCGCCAGCGTGTTGTCCTGGGCGGTCTTGGGATTGCTGCCGGGCGCCAATTGTGTCCAATCGACGGTGTGAAAATCCATGTCCACCAGCGCCGAGGCGAGAAACTCCACCGTGGCGAAACCCTGGCCGTAGTTGCGGGTCGACAGCAGCTTCTGCAACAGATGCGCAGGTATGGGCTCGCCGGTCAGGTGATGGCGGGCGAAGCGTTCCAGAACCGCAGGCTCCTCCAGCCAATGTTCGAACAGTTGTGACGGCAGTTCCACGAAGTCATGCGCCACATTGGTGCCCGACAGGCGCGGGAAACGGACCTGGCTCAGCAAGCCGTGCAGGGCATGGCCCATTTCGTGAAACAGCGTCACGGCATCGTCGAACGACAGCAGACAGGGCTGGCTTTTGTTGAAATTGCAATTGTTGACGATGATGGGGAGCACCGCACCGTCCAGCCTGTGCTGGTCGCGGAAGCTGGACATCCAGGCGCCGCCCTGCTTGCCACCCCGCGCAAAATAATCGCCATAGAACAGTCCGATCACAGCGCCTTCGCGCCTAACCTCCCATACCCGGACATCGGGGTGATAGACGGGAATGTCGTGACGTTCCAGGAACGACAATCCGAACAGTTTTTGGGCGGTGAAGAACGCGGCCTCGATCAGATTGGAAAGCTGGAAATAGGGCTGCAGTTGCTGCGCGTCGAAATCATATTTTTCCTGGCGCAGCTTTTCGGCGTAGTAGCGCCAGTCCCAGGGGGCCAGGCGGAAATTGCCGCCCTGGCGCGTGATCAGTTCCTGCAAGGCGTCGCGTTCCTCCAAGGCGCGTTGGCGCGCCGGGGCCCAGACCTCTTCCAAAAGCGCACGGGCCTTGGCCGGTGTTCCGGCCATGGTGTCCGCCAGCTTGAAGGCGGCGAAGTTTTCATAGCCGAGCAGGGCGGCCCGCTCAGCGCGCAAGGCCAGCATTTCGGTGATGATCGCATTGTTGTCGCGGGCATTGCCATTGTCGCCGCGAGAGGTCCAGGCGCGGTAGACCTGCTCGCGCAAGGCGCGGTCGTTGGCAAATTGCAGGAAGGGTTCGGCACTGGAGCGCGACAGGGTGATGGCGAAAGGCGCTTCCACTTTCAATTCCGCGGCCTTGGCCGCCGCCGCCTCGCGCATGGCCGCCGGAACCCCCGCCATCTGGGCTTCGGTCAACGGCAAAACCCAGTGTTCTTCATCGCCCAGCACATTCTGGCAGAACTGGGTGCCCAGAACCGCCAGGCGTTGGGCGATGGCCGCCAGCCTGCCGCAGCCGTCACCTTTCAGTTGCGCACCGGCACGCACGAAATCGAGACGATAGCGTTCCAGAACGCGCAGCGATTCTGTGTCCAGCCCCAGCGTCGCGCGCTTTTGGTACAGCCCATCCAGCCGCGCGAACAGCACCGGATGCATGAATATGGCGCTCCAATGCGCCGACAGGCGCGGCGCCATTTCCAGCTCGATCGCCTGCAGGGCTTCGCTGGTGGCCGCGGAGGTGAGGTTGGAGAACACGCCTTCCACGCGGGTCAGCATGCGTCCGCTTGTCTCCAGGGCCAGCACCACATTGTCGAAATCGGGCGAAGCGCGGTTTTCCGCGATCGCGGCGATTTCGGCGGCATGTTCCACCAGGGCGCGGTCATAGGCCGGCGCGAAATGCGCAGGCCTGATCCTGTCCAGCGGTGGCGCCCCGAACGGCGCGGCCCAGTCTTCAAAAAAAGGATTGGTCATGGTGCCAGTATAGAGTCAGTGGATTTCCCATACCACCGCGACATCGGCGGTGACGCTTTGCTCGCCGGCCGCCACGGGCACGCTGCGGACCTCGGCCATCGCCGC
Organism: Alphaproteobacteria bacterium; assembly: GCA_025361185.1. Taxonomy (GTDB): domain Bacteria; phylum Pseudomonadota; class Alphaproteobacteria; order Micropepsales; family Micropepsaceae; genus Rhizomicrobium. The sequence continues at coordinate 4,302 of JANYAR010000123.1, forward strand.
CATCCGGTACATCGGCCTGGGTGTCTCAGTATTGCTCTCGCTGATGGACAGGATCGGTCCCAGGCTCACGCCTGCGGCTCTGGCATAGGTCTCGGCCCGGCTACGGGCGTCCGCGATGGCCTGCCCACGCGCCTTTTCCAGCATAGGCAAGGTATTCTGGATCGAGAAATTGATGCCGTTCATCTGATTGGCGCCAGCCGTCACCAGCGCATCCAGCGTGGTCCCGAGCTTGCCGACATCATCCAGCCGCACTGATACCTCGTTATTGACTTGATATCCGGTCAGGCGCGGTGGTTCGTTGTTGCTGTTGGCATATTGCGGCGATACGGAAAAATTCACCGTCTGAATATTTTTTTCGGGAATGCCGAGCTTTCCCAACGCCGCGAGCACGGCTTTCATGCGCGCCGTGTTGGCGGCCAACGCCTGGGCGGCGGTGGCGGCGTTGCTGGTCACGCCGGCCGAAAGCTGGGCCATGTCGGGCACGGCGCGAATCTCGCCATGGCCGGTCATGGCCAAGGTCCGAATATCGGTGGTGCGGGGATCGGCGGCCAGGGCGGGGGCGGTGAATGCCAGCAGGGCCAGGCCGAGGAAGAAACCGGATTTCATGATGTTTTTCTTTCCAAATTGGGGCACCCATCCAAGAGAAGCATGGCGGGAGACCGGGGCGAAATCAGGGCACGGCGCCAATTCTACCGGTCGCGCCGGCAGGCCCCGTGTGGCTACATTGCCGCTGCTTCGGGATGCTGGCCGCTCCCAGTTGGCGAGGCGAAAAATCCTGTTATACCCCCTTTTGGAAGGGCCTGTAGCTCAGTTGGTTAGAGCTGACCGCTCATAACGGTTAGGTCGCAGGTTCGAGTCCTGCCGGGCCCACCAACCAGACGCGTCTACTGGAGCTACTCATAGCGACGCCACCAAGGATCAGCGCCCCATCAAGACGGAAGTGTGGACGAGCGTCGTCCGGGCGGTCGTTCTTGGCCGGCGCTGGTTGGCCGAACTTGT
>JANYAR010000002.1 GCA_025361185.1 Alphaproteobacteria bacterium
CCGTCCGGAAAGTTTCAAGCCGGCCGGACATGCTCAAAAGCATTATCGCCTATTGGCAGAACCACCCCTGCCTGTCCTATCTGTTCTCGGGCCTGTTCATCGGTCCCACCAGCCAGGCACCGCGCCTGGATGAAGCGCGCCACGAGTCGCTCTACGAACTGGAAATCGCCTTCGACGAAATTCCTTCGCGCGCCGCCGCCAACGTTCCGCCCTGGCTGGTTGACCGGGTGTTTCGCAATCTTCTGGCCGACTCTTCCGGCAATACCCATCGCACCGAAATCTGCATCGACAAGCTTTACTCTCCTGACGGGCCTACGGGGCGGCTGGGCCTGGTGGAATTCCGCGGTTTCGAGATGCCGCCGCATGCCGAGATGAGCCTGGCACAATCCTTGTTGCTGCGGGCCCTGATCGCGCGCTTCTGGCGCGAACCCTATCAGACCAATCTGGTTCGCTGGGGAACCTCGCTGCACGACCGCTTCATGCTGCCCCATTTCGTCTGGGCCGACTTGGTCGATGTGATCGCGGACATGAACAGTCACGGCTTTGCTTTTGATGCGGAATGGTTCCGGCCGCATTGGGAGTTCCGTTTCCCGCTGGCCGGATCGGTTGCCTATGAAGGGGTGGAGTTGCAGCTGCGCACCGCGCTGGAGCCCTGGAACGTGATGGCCGAGGAAGGTACGCCCGGCGGCACCGCGCGTTTTGTCGATTCCTCGGTGGAGCGGCTGGAGGTGAAGGCCAGTGGCCTGACCCCGGGGCGCCACAAGGTGCTGGTCAATGGCCGCACCATGCCCCTGCGCGCCACCAATCAAAGCGAGGCGGTCGCGGGCGTGCGCTTCAAGGCCTGGCAGCCTCCGCACGGTCTGCATCCCACCATCCCGGCCCAGGCCCCGCTGACCATCGAAATATGGGACGGCTGGCGCAAACGCAGCCTGGGCGGCTGCACCTATCGCGTCGCCCATGCCGGCGGACGCAATTCCGAGATCTTCCCCGTCAATGCCAATGAAGCCGAAGGCCGCCGTCTGGCCCGTTTCGAGCCCTTCGGCTTTACCGGCGGCATGTTCGACGCCGCCAGGGAGGAATCCAATCCCGATTTCTCTTATACTTTGGATCTGCGCAGGGGAGCATGAGTCGCCAAAGTATGGGGAAATAAGTGTCGGAAGTCGCAGAACCGGTAAGTGCGCATGCGTCCCGCTTTGACGAGCTGCGTGGTAGTGACGGCGAAGTGCGGCCGCACTGGCGTGCCTTTGCCCGAACACTGACCCAACTGCCGCGCGAGGAGTTCGAGCGCCGCCAGGCATCGGCCCGTGCCATCGTCCAGGACAATGGCGTCACCTACAATATCTATGACGATCGCGGCGGCAAGGCGCGGCCCTGGCAGCTGGATATCGTGCCTTTCATTCTGTCGCCTACCGACTGGAAAGCCATAGAAGACGCCGTGATCCAGCGCGCCATTCTGGCGGACCTGCTGCTGCGCGATATCTACGGCCCACAAAGGCTGATCCAGGACGGTGTGCTGCCGCCTCATCTGATCACCGGTCATCCCCAATTTCTACGGCCGCTGATGGGTGTCGCACCGGCGCAAGATGTGCACGTGCATCTATATTCCGCCGACCTGGCGCGCGGGCCCGACGGCACATGGAAGGTCATGGCCAGCCGCGTTGACGCGCCGGGTGGGCTTGGCTATGCGCTGGAAAACCGCCTGATCGTCTCCCAGACTTTCCCCGAAAGCTTTGGCGACATGCGAGTGGCGCGGCTGGCGGCGTTCTTCAATGCCTATCGCGAGAGCATCCTGGAGCTGGGCACGACACGGCGCGACCGGGCCGTCTTGCTGACGCCGGGGCCATACAATGAATCCTATTTCGAGCATGTCTATCTGGCCCATTATCTCGGCCTGACCCTGGTGCAGGGCGACGATTTGTCGGTGCGCGATGGCGAGGTCTTCCTGAAAACACTGACGGGACTGGAACGGGTCTCGGCCATCTTCCGCCGCGTCGACTCCGACTTTTGCGATCCGCTGGAGTTTCGTGGCGACAGCGCGCTCGGCGTGCCCGGCCTGGTGGAAGCGGTACGGTCGGGGGGCGTGGTGCTGGCCAACGCGCTGGGCGGCGGGGTTATCGAATCGCCCGCCATGGACGCCTATCTGCCCAATGTCAGCCGCGCCCTGCTGGGCGAAGACCTGAAAATCCCCGACATCGCCACCGTCTGGTGCGGTACCGAATGGGGCCGCAAGGAAGCCATGGCGCGGATCGGCCAAAGCGTCCTGCGTGATGCTTTTGACGCGCGGCCCTTGTTCTCGCGCAATTCCAGCGCGCGGCTGGGCGCCGACATGAGCGCAAGCGAACACGAGCGCGTCGTCGCACGCATGAACCGCCGCGGCGAAACCCTGGTGCTGCAGGAGATATCGCCCTTGGGCTTGGCGCCGGTGTTCGAGAATGGCGGTTTTGGGGCGCGGCCGATCTCCTTGCGCGTGTTCGCGGCCTGGACACCGTCTGGCTGGATCGTGATGCCGGGCGGGCTGACCCGCGTCGCCGCCAATGACACGGTGCGCGCGCTCTCCATGCAGTCGGGCGCATCCAGCAAAGACGCCTGGGTGATCTCCGCCACGCCGGTGGACAATTTCAGCCTGCTTACCGGCGGCGGGCGGGCGCTGGAAATCAAGCGCTATGGCGAATCCGCGCCAAGCCGCGCCATGGACAATCTTTTCTGGCTTGGCCGCTATGCCGAGCGCACCGAAAGCTTCGTGCGCATCCTGCGTGCGGTGACATCGCGCCTCAGCGACGACCCGGCTGGCGCGCTGGAAGTCGCGCGCAAACTACTGATTCCGTTCAGCCAGGCCAGCGATACGCCGATTGAGGAAATCGCTGATGAGGAAGCGCTGGCGCCGGAGCTGCAGCTTCTGATTTACAGCCCGCGCCACAGCCGCGGACTGCAAAGACTGTTGTTGCGGGTCGAGCAGACCGCCTGGTCGGTGCGCGACCGCATTTCGCTGGATACCTGGCGCACCATCCACGCCCTGACCGTCAGCGAGGAATTGCCGGCATTGGAGGCGCCCTTCGAGGCCGCGGGCGCGCGCTTCTATCTGGACGCATTGGTGCGCCGCGCCGCCGCTTTGTCGGGCCTGTCGGCGGAGAATATGACGCGGGGGGCCAATTGGCTGTTCATGGATCTGGGCCGGCGCCTGGAGCGTGCGCGGCAGGCCGCTTGGCTGATACGCCAGACCGTCGCCGCCCCGGACGCACGCGAGACCGAACATATGCGCACCCTGCTGGAAATCTGCGACAGCGCCATGACCTATCGCTCGCGCTATCTCAATGTCTTCCAGGCTGCTCCTATCGTGGATCTGCTGCTGCTGGATGAGAACAATCCGCGCTCCTGCGCCTTCCAGCTGGCCGCCATCGAAAACCATCTGCGCGAACTGCCCCGCATCACCCTGGCACAACGCAGCGATGGGCCGCGCACCATTGCGCAGGAGATGCGTGCCGCGGCAGCCGATGCCAATCCGGCGCAACTGGCCTCCACACAACAGGGATCAGGCGAAGTCGGCACCCGGCCAGGCCTGATCGAATTGACCAACACCATCGCTTCGGGTGCGTCGAAACTGTCCGATGCCATCGCCGATGCGTATTTCCAGCATGCCAGCCGCAGCCGCACCGGCGGCAGCGCCATCCTGGAGACGTGACGTGGGATATTTTGCCTGATGGAATATTTTGTCCGCCACCGCACCACCTACCGCTATCTGCAGGATGTGTCCCACTCCTGGCACCTGGCGCATGTGCGGCCGCGCGTCACGCCCCTGCAGGCGGTGCATGACAGCAGCATTGTCCTGAGCCTGGAAACTGCAAGCCGGATCGCGCGCGAGGATTATTTCAGCAATCCTTGCGAGTGGTTTTCCATCGACCATCCGCATACCCATCTGGAAGTTTTGGCAGAAAGCCATGTCACGGTGCGGCCCGCGCCGCAGCGCGCCGCAGGCGACAGCATCTCATGGGAAGAGGTGCGCCGCCGGTTGGAAAATCCGCAAACCGACGAAGAGCGCGATGCGGTGCAATATCTGTTCGATTCGCCGATGACCAAATATCACGGCGACATCGCCGCCTATGGCGATATCAGTTTTCCCAAAGGACGGCCGATCCTGGAAGGCGCCACCCAATTGATGAACCGTATCCACCGGGAATTCCGCTACGACACCACCGTCACCGATGTCTCCACGCCGCTGGACCGCGTGTTCGAGATTCGCGCCGGCGTCTGCCAGGATCTGGCCCATGTCGGCATTGCGGCCATGCGCGGCATCGGCCTGCCGGCGCGCTACGTCTCCGGCTATCTGCTGACAAAGCCGCCGCCGGGCAAGCCGCGGTTGCTGGGCGCCGATGCCAGCCATGCCTGGTTTTCGGTCTGGGCGCCGCCCTTCGGCTGGGTGGACCTGGACCCCACAAACGATGTGCCGGCCGGCGAAAGCCATGTCACATCTTCCTGGGGCCGTGACTATGGCGATGTCGCGCCGGTGGCCGGCATCATCCTGGGCGGCCACGACCATGTCGTGGAGGTGGGTGTGGACGTAATACCGGTGGATCAGGCCGCTCCCGAACTGCCCCACATTGCCCCATCCGGCCCGGCGCGATAAGCAGGGCGCTTCTTTTCGGGCTTGTTCTGATGACCCTGATCGTGATGTCGGTCGCGCTTGGCGCCTTTGTGGCGACCATGACCGGCGGGCTCTTGTCCTTGAAGCTCGGGGCCAAACTTCCCCTGGTGATGGGTTTTTCGGCAGGTGCTGTGATTGGCGTCGCCTTTTTCGACCTGGCGCCCGAAGCGCTGGATGCGGGCAAAGGTCTTTATGAGCCGCGAATCCTGCTGGCCATCGCTGCGCTGGGTTTTTTCTTCTATACCCTGCTGGATCGCTTGGTGGCGCATCACGATTGCGAAGGCGAGGTCAATCCGGCGCGCGGGCTGGTGGGGGCGATGAGTTTTTCCGCCCATAGCGTGATGGACGGCTTCGCCATGGGCATCGCCTTCCAGGCCAGCCGGGAGATCGGGTTGATCGTGGCCGCTGCGGTGTTGGCGCACGACTTCGCCGACGGCCTCAACACCGTGAATGTGGTGATGAAGAATGGCGGTACACGCAGCTTTGCCCTGCGCTGGCTGGCGGTGGACGCCCTTGCACCAGTGGCAGGCGCCGGGCTGAGCCTTTTGCTGGTGCCCAATCCGAATCTGTTGGCGGTCCTTTTGGCGTTATTTTGTGGGTTCTTCCTGCATATTGGCGCCAATGGTCTTTTGCCCGAGCGCACCCATCCGCGCGCCTCCACCACGGTTGCGACTTTGCTGGGTGCGGCGTTTCTGTATGCGGTGACAGCGCTGGCGCGCTAACTCCTATCCCAGCTGTCGCTAGGTAAGCGAGTGAAAACAGGCTAAAAGTTATTGTTAAGCGTCAGGCTGGCGGGGCTCAATGACACCGGCACGTCTTCTCGTTCTGCTGATATTCGCCGCAATGGTTGCGGATTGTACGCCTGCAATGCGGCCAGCGACGAACCAAGTGGCGCTGCCGGAATTCGCCGGCGTTTCGGTGGGGCGGACGGTGATGCATTCACCCTGCCGTGGTGAGGCAGGGTGTTTTGACTGTTTCGAATATTGCCCCTCGCTCAAAGGATGGACTACTCGTATTCGCTGGCAGAAGCCGGAGTATGCCAGCGACAGTCAGTTTACTGTCGTCGGTGTCGATAACGACGATGTTGTGCAAGTTATGGAAGTCAATGACGTCTCGGGAGCGGAGATGCGGAGCCGGACGCTCACCGCGTTGCGGGCTGCCTTTGGGCCGGGGGAGGAACAGGCCGGGCGTCACATTGTCTGGCATCCTGCCGGCGGTTTGGTTGATTTCCGAGAAACCTCCGTGGAGCCACAGTTTAGCTACAACCTGTATATCTTCTCGCCGGCCGCCCGCGCCGCGCTCCCGACCCTGCTTACCGGGGACACGAGTGCAGGCGCGGGGCCGCGCAGGATATCTGATGCCATAGGCGTCTTTGGGATCAATCTCGGCGCTGATGTGCCGGACTGCGAGGCGCTCCAGTTTCCAGTCTTGGTCACGGCTCTCTGCTTCGACCATAGTTTAGCGACTGCATTTCATGATCCGCACCTTCTCTTTTTGCAGTTTCCGCGCGGAAGCCTGTCGGAAATTCTCAGCTCAGGTGCCATCCGCACCGAAACCGATGCGACCGGCATCCAGTCGATCAGCATGTGGACGCGCGGCCTGGCCGTACAGGAGCAGGTGATGCGCGACCTGAAGACGATGTTCGGCCCGCCCCAGCAGGTCAGCGGAGGTGGAGTGGATCCGATCACGGCGCAATGGACGCTGGGCGATCGCACCGTGCTGTTTCAGGGCGTCGTCGCCTTCACCGGCGATGGCTCCGGCATCCTCCACCTGTGGACGCCGCAGGGAAAAATCTATGAAGATGAGGCACTTGCGAACCGCCGCGGCAGCCGCCCTCTGATCCCGCTCCTGCGTTACACGCCCCCGAAATAGTCCCTTGCGCGGCGCTAGCCGCCGAACGAAACCGGAAGGGGTTCATTTAATCTCGGTTAGCAAGGGCCGACCAGAAAAATGCGCATCCAGATTGTCCAGCACCAGCTGGCTCATGGCGCGGCGCGTTTCGTGTGTCGCGCTGCCGACATGGGGCTGCAGCACCACATTGTCCATCGCGAACAACTCCTTGGGCACCTGCGGTTCATGGGCGAACACGTCCAGCCCCGCCCCGCCCAGCTTGCCCGCCTTCAAGGCTTCGACCAGCGCGTCTTCATCCACCACCGCGCCGCGCGCGACATTTACCAGAATGCCGGTGGGACCCAAGGCCTCGATCACCGCCTTGCTGACGATCTTCTGGGTCTGGGGCGTGGACGGAATAATCACGATCAGGAAATCGCTGTTCTTGGCCAGTTCGACCAGATCGGCATAGTGCTTGTAGGGCACATCCGCCACCGGCGTGCGGCTGTGATAGGCGACCCTATTGTTCATCGCTTCGGCGCGCTGGCCGATTTGCTTGCCGATACGGCCCATGCCCAGGATGCCCACCCGCTTGCCGCTGGCGCGCTTCGCCAGGGGATATTCGCCTTCCTTGGGCCAGCGTCCGCTGCGCACATAGCGATCCGTTGTCACCAGGTTGCGCGCCGTCATGATCATCAATGCAATAGCGAGGTCCGCGACATCGTCGTTCAGCACCTCTGGCGTGTTGCAGACGGGAATGCCCTTGGTGCGGGCGTACTCGACCGGAATTCCGTCATAGCCCACACTGGCGGAGGCGATGATCTCCAGTTTCGGCATGCGGTCGATCATTTCAGGCGGCGGTCCAGAATGACCATTGGTGACACAGCCGCGCACAATGCCCGCGACTTTTTCAAAATCGGCTTTGGAATGGAGACGGTAGCGGGCTTCCAGCTCTTTCTGGACTTCCGGGCGGAGCGGCACCAATTGCAATATGTCGATCATTACGGAGCTTCCGCCAACGCCTTCATGGCATCCAGTGCCTCATTGAAGCGCTTGGTGCGCGCCGCCCGATTCTCAGCCTTGGCCTGATCGGTGCCCAGCGGCGCCTGGTCATAAAACAGCGTATAGACAATCCGCGTCTGGCGCCCGCGATCCAGCGGCTCCACCGCCAATGTGCCATGATAAAGGATCGTCGAGCTGGGTTGGGTATAGGTGTAGGAATAGGGCGTAATCGCCACCATGATTTCGTTGTTGTTGTCGTTGAGCAGCCGGTTGGTGCCGACGGCCACGCCATTGCCCACGGTGAGGACGCATTTGACCTTGAGCCAGGTGGCGATGGAGCAATAAGGGCCGATCTTGGCCCAGGTCTGGTCGGGCGTGCGATTGACGACCTTCTCCAGCAGGATGGTGGTGTATTCCGCCGCCCCGGCCGGGACCGGCATCAGCATCGCCGCGGCGATTGCTGCGTTTGCGAGAAACCCTGTTTTCATTTTCATTCCCCTTCGCTTTGCGACCTGTTTGATCCCTGATAAAACGCTCGCGGCCCCCGTGCAACAAGACATAAAGCGCGCGGGGTGCGAAGGGCCGAGTATGCATCGCTTTATTGTTCCGGCATTGCTTGTCCTGCTGGCCCAAATCCCGTCCGCCGACGCCAAGGACCTGAAAATCCTCACAGGCGCGGGCATGTCCATGCCGGTAAGGGCGCTGGCGGCCGAATTCGCCAGCCATACGGGTAATAACGTCACAGTGGTGAGCGACACCGCCGGCGGGGTGCAGAAGCGCATGGAGGCGGGCGAGAAGTTCGACCTGGTGATCGGCACCACTGCCGTGCTGGACAGCCTGACCGGGGAAAAAATCGTGGCGGCCGAGCATGTCAACCTGGCGCAGATGGTGGCGGGTATTTCCGCCAAGGCGGGCACGCCCAAGCCCGCCATCGCCGATGGCGGCCGGGTGAAAGCCACGCTGCTGGCGGCGAAGACCATCTCCTATGTCGACCCGGCCTCGGGCGGCATTACCGGCGTCTTCTTCCTGCAGCAGGCCGACAGGCTGGGCGTCGGCGCGGCTGTGCGCGCCAAGGCGGTGCTGAAACCCAATGGCACAGGGGTGGCCGAGGCAGTGGCCAGCGGCGAAGCGCAGTATGGCGTCACCCTGATCAGCGAGATGCTGCCCAACAAGGGTGTCACGGTCTGGCCCCTGCCGGACGACATCCAGATGACCACCATCTATACCGCCGCCATTGCCACCAATGCCGAAAATGCACTGGACGCGAGCGCGCTGCTGAATGACCTTCGCGGACCCAAGGGACGCGACGCAAACATCAAGGCCGGCCTGAAGCCGGTTGCCAATTAAACAAGCCAGGAGACGATCATGGACCGCCGCAAATTCTTTTCCGTCACCAGTGCTGGAGCCGCCGCCGTCGCCGCTGCCAACATTGGCGGCACCAGGGCCGAAGCGGCCGCCCCCGCGAAAATGGCCGGTGGCGTTTGCGCCAGCGCCAGCTTGCCACCGCTGAAGGCGCGGCTGGGCCATCAGTTCGGCGCCCTGACCGACCGGTCCGCCGCCTGGGTGGCGCGCTATGGCGTGGATGCGGTTTGCACCAGCCCCAAGGTCGCCGATCCCACCCGCCTCTATCCCACCGCGGATGAGATGAAGGCGATGCTGGACATCGCCGACAAGCACAAGGTGAAGGTAGAGCTGGTGGACAGCGTGCTGCTGACCTCATCGCTGATCGACAAGGAGAAGAACCCCGCCATCATGCTGGGCCAGAGCCCGCAGCGCGACCGCGACATCGAGGCATTCCAGAATCATATTCGCACCTGCGCCGCCACCGGCATCCGCACCTTGAAATACAATATGAGCATCCTGGGTGTGGTGCGTCTGGATGAAGTGCCGGGCCGCGGCGACACCATGTACAACCGCTGGAACTATAAGGAGGCTGCCGCGAAAAACCCACCGCTGACCCGCGCCGGAGAAGTGGGTGAGGACGCCTTCTGGGAGCGCATCAACTATTTCCTGGAACGCGTGGTGCCGGTGGCCGCGGAAAACAAGGTCCGCATCGCCTGTCATCCGCAGGATCCGGGCATGCCGCCGCAAGGCTATCGCGGCATCCACAATGTGCTGGGCACCATCGACGGGCTGAAGAAGTTCATCGCCCTGCACGAAAACCCCTATCACGGGCTGAACTTCTGCCAGGGCACGGTTTCGGAGAATCTCTATCATCCCAATGACGAGATCGGCGACGTGATCCGCTATTTCGGCAGCCGCAAGAAAATCTTCAATGTCCATTTCCGCAATATTCGCGGTCATCGCGACGATTTCGTCGCCGAGATGTTCCCCGATGAAGGCGATGTGGATTTCGTCAAGGTACTGAAGGTCTATCGCGAAGTCGGCTATGAGGAGCTCTTGATGCCCGACCATGCCCCCAAGGTGATAGGCGTGGATGCGGAATGGGGCTCAAACGAGAATTTCGCCTTCGAATTCGGCTATATCCGCGGCTTGATCCAGGCCGAGAAACATCTGATCTGAGCCGCCACGCGGTAGATTGCGCAAGCGCCGTCCCCGTGGCGGCGCTTGCGCATTTTCATGGCCGGGCAATGCCGGACTGCGATCCGTGGGCTGCCCGTTCATCTACATGCCCGTTCATCTACATGAACGTCAGATGAACTCCAGATGAACAGATTGCGCCTGAAAGCCCGGTAAAATCGGCCTTTTCCGCCTTGCTAGGGATTTTTCCGCAGCCGTAAAGAACTCGTTTGCCGCTTTGCGCGCAAGCGCTGGAAAACTTCGAGAACTGGCAGAAGCTCCTCTGACAAGAACACAGCAATGGGGCTGGGCTCTTTATCCAGAGAACCGGTATGTCGGGGATCGCGAAGTCCGTGCTGACCGCTGCATTGCTGAGCTGGGGCTTATTGCCTGCTTCGGCGGCAGATCCTTCTAATAACTTGGCGGGCACTAGCACGGCCGGCACCGGCCAGTGGCTGAAGGACGGGGCTTGCGCGCTGTTTGACGCCGACGCCCATGCGGGCGACACGGTGAGCTGGACCGGCTCCTGCGCCGAGGGCTATGGCGAAGGCCTGGGCACGGCCACCTTCACCCATGACGGCCAGGCGCAAAGCTTCACCGCATTTTTCAGGCATGGGCTGATCCCTGACGGCCATGTGATCAGCCGCTGGGGACAAGGCTGGAGCTATAGCGGTGAGACGGTGGAAGGCCGCTTCAGCGGCGAAGGCATTCTCACCACCGACGTCAGCGACCGCTTCGAAGGCCAGTGGGCCAATGGCAAAATGAACGGCTTTGGCGTGCTGCTTCGGGCCGATGGCGAGCGCTATGCCGGTGACTGGAAAGACGACAAGCCCAACGGCAAAGGCGAGTTGCGTCATGCCGACGGCACGGTGGTTAGCGGATTATTTCAGGATGGAAAACTGGTGAAGGCCGAAACATCCAGCGAGGTTGCGGCCGTCTCCGGCGATCTGCGCAAGCAAGCCGGGGAGCCCTTCGCAAGCGTATCAGGCAAGACGCTGATCGGCATCGATGGTTCCTCGATCGCCCTGACCCTGATTGACGGCGGCATGGAATTGCAGGTCGTGCCTACCGACGGCAACGCGCGCAAGACGACCTTCACCTTCATGACCGACCGTATGGGCACGGTGGTGGAAGACAGCGGCGGCCGCGGCTCCAGCGTCACCGGCTTTTTCCGGCTCACCGCCAAGGGTGTGGAAGTGCGTTACGCGGACGGCCACTCGGCCATGCTGTCCGCTGATTCCGGCGGCGGCGTGCAAATGGCACTGGACGGCGACGGCGCCGCATCCTGCCGCGCCTGGTATCCGGCGGGACATCAATTCAGCGATAGCGACAAGAAGATTGCGCTGAATGCCTATGCCGGCAAGCTGGGTCTGCCGATTGCGGCCAGCGACAGCGGCAATGGTTGTTCACCCGCGCCGCAAGCTGCAAACACGTCTCCGCCGGTTTCAACACCATTGTCGATCGTCGCTCCCCGGGCGCGCCAGGAACGTCATGCGGACGTGAAAATGCCTGCCCGCATGGCCAAAGCCTCCTACCGCATGGGCGACTACCAGCCGGGGAAAGGCTCGGAACCGATTGTGGTGAAGACCTCGCAAATCCATCTGGTCGACAGCAGCGCGGCAGCGCCCGACAACGCCGCCACATCGCCGGCGGTATCTGCCGACAGGAACAACGCCTCGGAATGCCTGAAGGTGAGCAGCGATGGCAGCCATTGGGGCTTCCGCAACAATTGCAGCTTTGCGGTGCAGTTCGCCTATTGCATGGCGGGCAGCAGCGACACTCTCATCGCCTGCGGCACCAAGGACACTGTACCAACCAGCGCGGCCGGCAGCGTGGCCGCCAACGGGTTCGGTGCTCTGATGTCCGACACCAGCCTGATGGAAAAGGAGGCTGCCCATAATTTCCGCTGGGTCGCCTGTGGCGGTGGCGCGGGCGAGGTTGTGGCGCATCTGGATCATTTTGAACCGCCAGCCGGGCGCTGTGAACGCACCCGCACCGCTTCCGCAAACTGAGGGATATCGACATGCTGAGAACCACGTGCGCCGCCATCGCGTTGCTGGCCTTGTCCAGTTCGGCGCTGATCAGTCCGGCATTGGCGGCAGGCTGCGCCACATCGGCCGATGTTTCCGCCCTGAAGACTGCCGCGATCCAGCAGGAGTTAATGGTCGCCGCTTTCCAATGCCACGAAGCCGATGCCTATAACCGCTTTGTGATGAGTTACCGCGGTGAGTTGCAGTCGTCAGACGTGGCGTTGAAGGCCTTTTTCGTCCGGCGCGGCGGCGAGCATGGCGAGGCCGGCTATGACACATTCAAAACCAAGGCCGCCAACCTGTCGGCACTGGAGCAAGCGCGACATGGCGAGGCTTTCTGTGCGGATGCCCATGCCCTGTTCGCGGCGGCGCTGAGCAATCCGGGCAGCCTGGAAAGCTTTGTCGAATCCCGTTCCGGCGCCATCAACATTGGCGGCATATGCGTCGAATCTCGCCCCGTTCTGGCCGAGGTCGACGCCAGGCCGGAGAAGATGCGCGCAGCGGCCGCGCCGCAAGCACATGTGAGAACAGCGCAGACCGGCCCGGCCGAAATCGGCGGCGTACCCGCGCACAACCTGCCTGTCATTCCTTATCGGCGCGTCGCGGCATCGCGCATGGCGCAAGGTCCAGGCGATTTGGCCGGCAACGAAGACCTGAATGATGCGCAGCCGACCGATGACGAATATTCACCGCCGCCGCGCTCTTACGGACCGCCGCCGGGTTGGCAGCCACAGGGATGGCGCCCATATCCCGCGCCGTCACGCTGGTATTCGCGTGATCCTTACGGGCGGTAGTAGGAGCGACCGCGAACCCGTAGCGAAGCTAAGGGCCTCGCGGCGCGACCATAAAATAGGAGCGACTGCACGAGCGAAGCGAGGGAGGCGTCGCTCCTCACTCTACCCGCTCCAGCTTGCCGATCATCAGGATATAGGCCAGCGCGCCCATCAGCGAGACCGTGGCGATATAAGTGAGGCCAGGCGCGAAATTGCCGCCCGCGGCCAGATAGCCGATGACCAAAGGCGTGGCGATACCCGACAGGTTGGAAATGAAGTTGAAGGTGCCGCCGGTCAGCCCGATCAGGCGCCTGGGCGCCACGCTGGAGATCAGTGACCAGCCGATGCTGGCCATGCCGTTGGCGAAGAAGGCCAGGCACATGAAGGCGATGACATATTCCGGCCGGTCGACGAAATTGGCGCCGACGATGGAACTGGACAGCAGCAGGCCGCAGATGATCGGCAATTTGCGCGCGGTGCCCAGACTGTAGCCCCTGCGCAAGATCTGGTCGGAGGTAAATCCCGCCAATTGCGTGCCGAAAAACGCCGCGATGAAAGGCAGCGCAATATACAGCGGCGATTTGAGCATGCTGAGATGGCGGAAAGTGATCAGATAGGTGGGAAACCAGGTCAGGAAGAACCACTGGCAGGACGTCACGGCGAACTGACCGATATAGACGCCCCACAATTTGCGGTATTTGAAAACGGTGCCCAGATCGGCCCAGTTGAGCTTGCGCGCCTGTTTGTTGGCGTCGGCGGTACCCAGATTGACGATCCCGCCGCCGGTTTCGATCAGTTCGAGCTCCGCCGCATTGGCCCGCGACTCACGCGGCGCGCGGTAGCAGGCCAGCCAGACCAGCCCCCACGCGGCCCCGCCGATTCCAGTGGTATAGAAAACGGCGCGCCAGCCATGCGCGGCTATCAACCACAACAAAAGCGGCTGGGCAAAGGCCAGACCGAGGAATTGGGCGGAGGTGTAAAAGCCGATGGCGCCGGCGCGCTCACGGTCGGGAAACCAGGACGTCACCACCAGATTGTTGATCATATAGGACGGCGCTTCCAGCGCGCCGATCAGCACGCGAAGGGCGAACAGGGCGATGAAGGTGCCGGCGAGGCCCAGACAGGCGGTCGCCACCGACCACGCGATCAGGATAAGAGGATAGAAATAGCGTGGGCGGATGCGATCCACCAGCCAGCCGCTGGGGATCTGGCAGAAAGCATAGGTCCAGCCGAAGGCCGACAGGATCCAGCCCATATGCACGGTATCAAAACCCAGATCCTTGCGCATGGCCGGGGCGGTGATGGAGATATTGCTGCGGTCCAGAAAAGTGATGGCCACGCAGACAAAGATCATCAGCATGATCAGATAACGATGGCGCGTGGGCTTGTCGGCCAGGGGCAAACTCTGTGTCATCTCACCACTCCGCGAAAGATCCATCTTTGTGACGCCAGACCGGCGGGCGCCAGCGATGACCGGTAGCCGCGCCGCGCGCCACCGCCTCTTCATTGATTGTGATGCCAAGACCCGGGCCGCTGGGTATCGCCACATAGCCATCGGCATAAGCGAACACCGACGGATCGCTAACATACTCCAGCAGATCGCCCGGCTTGTTGTAGTGAATGCCCAGGCTCTGTTCCTGGATCACGGCATTGTAGCAGACCGCGTCCAGCTGCAGGCAGGCCGCCAGGGCGATCGGTCCCAGCGGGCAATGCGGCGCCAGGCCCACGTCATAGGCCTCCGCCATGGCGGCGATCTTGCGTGTCTCGGTGATGCCGCCGGCGTGAGAGGGATCGGGCTGAATGATATCCACCAACCCGTCGCTGAGAATCTTTTTGAAGTCCCAACGCGAGAATAATCGCTCGCCCAGCGCAATCGGGGTGGCGGTGTGATTGGCGATTTCCTTCAGCGCTTCGGCATGTTCGCTGAGCACCGGTTCCTCAATGAACATCAAGTGATAAGGATCAAGCTCCTTGGCCAGCTGCTTGGCCATGGGCCGATGCACCCGGCCGTGAAAATCCACCGCGATGCCGAAATCCGGCCCCATCGCCTGGCGCAGCGCGGCAACCCGCGCGATCACCGCATCCAGCTTGGCGTGACTGTCGAGAAAAGCGAGTTCCTCGGTGGCCAGCATCTTGATGGCGGTAAAGCCTTTGGCCGCGACATCCTTGGCGCCCTGAACAATCGCTTCCGGCCGGTCGCCGCCGATCCAGCTATAGACCCGCATCTTGTGGCGCACCGGCCCGCCCAACAGCGCATGCACCGGCTGGTTCAACACCTTGCCTTTGATATCCCACAGCGCCTGGTCGATGCCCGCCAGCGCGCTCATATGGATGGCGCCGCCGCGATAAAAGCCGCCACGATACAACACCGTCCAATGGTCTTCGATCGGTGCGGGGTCCTTGCCGATCAGATAATCGGCCAGTTCGGCAACGTAGGCAGCCACCGTCTCGGCGCGGCCCTCCACCACTGGCTCGCCCCAGCCGGTGACGCCGGCATCGGTCTCGATCTTGAGGAACAACCAGCGCGGCGGCACCACGAAGGTGGTGAGCTTGGTTATTTTCATGAATCCCGCGTCCCTGGCCGGCTTTTACACGCCTTGTGACGAACAGTGACGGCCTTTAGTCAGGTATGCAAGTTGTCGCAGCGGCAAGGCGCGCGGTTTTTTAAGGGTTGTGGCGCACTATATTTCGTACATGCGTGAACCCACCGAAATCAGCCTGAAGACCGCCGCCCGCCGCGCCCTGCTGGGCCGCTGCCCGTGCTGCGGCCAGGGCAAATTGATGCGCGGCTATCTCAAGCAGGTGGAGAATTGTTCGGTGTGCGGCGAAAGCTTCGGCCAGATCCGGGCCGACGATGCCGCGCCCTGGCTGACCATCATTCTGGTGGGGCATATCTTCCTGCCCCTCGCCTTCCTGGTGAATGTCGATTGGATGCCGACCTGGGCCGCAATGGCGATGTGGGCGGCTTGTTTTGCCGCCCTGGCGCTTGCGATCCTGCCGCGTGCCAAGGCGCTGTTCATCGGCATTCTGTGGCAGACGCGCGCCCCCGGCTACAAGCCGGTCGAGCTGGTCTGACTACCGGTCATTCAATTATTTTGGCGCGCTCTCTTTAAGATAACTCGCGCTCAGCGTTGCCTTGTCCTTGGCGATGCCCATCAGGGTGGGATAAAATTGCACAAAGGTGGTGTCGACGGCACCGTGATCGCTATGACAGGAATAGCAATTGGCGCTTTGGGGCATCAAGGTTCCAGGCTGCTTGCCGTCGGGTGAGACGAAAAAGGCCCATTTGCCGGCAAAGCGCGCTTCATCCTTGACGTGAATTTCCAGGTTCATCACCCCGGTCTGGAATTGGCCGGCCTTGGACAGCGTGCCGGCGGATTCCGCCATGCGGTTTTCTTTGATCAGGATAGTCTTGTCGGGCCAGGTGCCGGTCTTGAGGAAAGCCTTGTAGGCCTGCGGATCGACAAAGACATTGTCCAACATGTGGTGGCCGGGCGCGGCGGCGGTGGTGTAGTTCAGATCGAGGCTGGAGGTCAGGAATACCCATTCGCGGTAATCGCCGGGCACCGCCATCTTGTCGCCCGTGTCCTGCGCGCGGCCCGCCGCGATGGACGCAAGCAACAGCGCCCCCAGAATTGCCACTCGATACCGCATGGAACGCCTCCGTCTGAAGCGCCCATCTAACCGATCAGGCCTCGCCGCCGCAATTGCTGTCGCAGGCGCCCAGGCAGGCGCAGCCGAAATCCTTGGCCTTGGCGTCCAGAAACTGGGCCAGCGCCTCCTTCAGCAGTTGCTGGCGGGTGGTGTCGGTTTTGACCGCCAGGATTCCCAGCCGCTCGAAATCATGCACCGACATGCGCACCGAACAGGATTTGTCCTTGACCGGCGGCGGCGGCGGCGGGGTGGCGGCTTCGGGCAAGGGGCCGCGCCAGCGCGGCGCGCGTTGTTCGGGCTCGGCCCTGCCGAGCTGGTTCCAGGCCTGCGCCTCGCCCTTGCGCGCCAAGAGGCCGGCGGTGATGGATGCGAATTTTGCACTGCTCATTTCATTCCCCAGTGAAACTGATCCGTCGCGCGCCGTCCAAAAGCGCGCCGTTCATGCGGGCGGGGTTCCAAAAGGGTCCGCCGTTCCGCGCCCGCGCGCCGATCCGGTCCGTCATAGGCCTGGATATCGACGACGGGCGGCAGAATTAATTCCGCACTATTGTCCTCTTCCGCCTCCAGCAGCGAGTTGATCGCCAGATGGCTGGGCTTGAACTGGGGCAGAAGTGCCGGATCGTGCACGATGCGCGACAACCGGCCCTGGATGTAAAGCCACAGATCGCTGATTTCCTTGGCCGAAGCCGAGTTGGGCACCACCTCGCCCACGGTGCGCCCGTCGATCATGCTGGCGGCGAAATCGACGCGGTGGTGGATGGTGACCGGCGCCACCGTGCCGTGCTGCGACAAAGCCACGGCGGATTCGCCGGTGATCCGCGCGCGCGCCGTGGCGGCATTGATGACAAAGATCACCGGCTTGCCATGGCGCTCGGCGATATCCACCGTCGCGCCCACCGCGCGCAGATCGTGCGGGCTGGGGCGGGTGGGCACGATCACCAGATCGGCATGGGCCACCACCATGGAAATGGACTGGGTGATGGCGGGCGGGGTATCGATCACCGCGATCTTGACGCCGGCGCGTTCCAGGCCGGCCAAGGCGGCTTCCAGATCGGGCATCCCCGCCTTGACGAATTTCGGCGCGTCGGAGTCGCGCGCATTCCACCAGGCGGCGAGCGAGCCTTGCGGGTCGGTGTCGATCAAGGCGATTTCACCCGCCCCGGCCCGGCTGGCTTCCACCGCCAAATGGCCGGACAGAGTGGTTTTACCCGACCCGCCTTTTTGGGATGCTGCAACAATGGTGTACATGAAATAGCCCCGACAGCGACACCCCAGCATCGCCAATCCCCTGTTTCGCCCCTGTGAAATCGCGGCGCGCAATTTGTGTCGAATGAGATTGGAATGCCGTGCTTTGCCTGTGCCGCCCAGGGACAACGCAGGCACATGTGCCCAGAAAATACCGCAAAATCAGCCTTGGAGCGGTCAAGGTTGCCCCCTATAAACCATGCATGGGAGAGACAAGATGAAAAACACCCTGATCGGCCTGGCGGCGGCAATTTCGGCACTGGGCGCGTCCGCCATGGCGCTGCACGCGCAGACCCCGGCGCGCAATGTGTGGGACGGGGTGTTCACCGCCGACCAGGCGGCCCAGGGCAAGGCGCTGTTCGACGCCAAATGCGCTACCTGCCATGGCGCCGATTTGAACGGCCAGGAAATGGCGCCGCCGCTGAGCGGCGGTATTTTCCTCGGCAACTGGTCGGGCCAGGCGGCGGGCGATCTGTTCACCCGCATCCACACCACCATGCCGGGGAACGATCCGGGCAGCCTGAACAATGCGGAAACCGCGCAGGTGCTGTCTTACATCCTGTCGTTCAACAAATTCCCGGCGGGTGCTGCGCCGCTGCCGACCGATGACGCGGCCCTTGCCGCCATCACCATCACCGCGGAAAAGCCGGCGGGGAAGTAAGTATCACCTGCTGAATTAGGGAAGCCGCGCTCGCAGGAGCGCAGCTTTTTGTTTGCGCTCAGGGCTTGGGATCGGTGTTGCCGATATCGGCCCGCACCTTCCAGGCGCCGTTTTCCTTGACCCAGACCGTCATGTAATGACCGGTGGTGCTGACACCGGGGCCAACGTGACTGGAATGGCCTTCGGTCCAGCCCAGCGTGCCGTCGGCGGAGACACCGCCGGTGTCCGGCACCCAGGTGATCTTCACCTTGGGATCGGCGTGTGGACGTTTGGGATCGTTGAAGCGGGCGACCGCATCCGCCTTGCTCTTGATCGGCGCGGCACCGGTGAAGGTCTGCCCGTCTGTCGCCAGGTTGGCGATATAGGCTTGGTCATAGCCCTTATCCAGCGACGCTCGCGCAAAGGCGCGGTCCACGGCCAGAAGGTCTTCTTTGGGACCAGCCTGTGCGCTTGCAGCGGTGGAAAGCAGGATGACAATGCCGGCGGCAAGATACGCTTTCATACCCAGTCCTTCATGTTCAGTCCCCTTCGCGGATGGACGGCGATACTAGGGCGGGTCTTTGCATTCGCCTAGCTTCCGGCCCCGGTGTATTCTTTGCCCCCACGCGAAAAGAGACGAAAGGTGCCTGATGCCAAAGCTGCCCGTTATCTGCACGGCGATAGGGATCATCTTCCTGTTTGGCGCGGCCGACGCCCAGCAGGCAGCAAAACCCATCCTGGCCTGGGCGCCCAAGCCCGCGCGGCTGACGCCCTATGCCGCGCCCAACAGGCCTTTGTGGAAGCTGGCCGAGATTCTGAAAAAACATGCGGGCCAGCAGGGCTGGCGTGAGACCGTCGTCAGCACGCCGGATTTCACCGGCGCCTATGTCGCCATGGCGTCCGGCGAGAAGACCAAGACAATCTTCTATGCCGATGACCGCGCCTTCTGGGTGGTGCAGGCCGGCCAGATCCGCTTCACTATCGAAGGCCAGGAGCCGTTTATCGCGTCAAAGGGATTCCTGGTCCAGGTGCCCTACCGCGTGCCCTTCAGCCTGGAGACGGTGGGAGACGTGCCATCGCTGCGTTTTGAAATCCGGCCTCCGGAAGCGCCGATCTATCCGATTGCCGAAACGCCGGACCCGGCGCGGGGCGTGCAATATATCCACGCCAGTTTCAACGGTCACGGCACATACGATGCCGTGAACAAGCCCGCACTGGATTTCGAAAAGGACATTGTGCAGGGCGGCGCACCGCCACCGCGCACATTTCTAAAAGACGACCGGCTGGGGGTGGAAATCTTCCGGGGACCACAGGGTGCCCCGCCGACGGCCTTGGGCCATTATCGCGCCAATTATCCGGGCTTGTGGTTTGTGCTGGAAGGCCAGGAAACATTCCTGATCGAAGGCGAGAAGCTGATCACAGCGCAGCAGGGCGATGTCGTGTTCGCGCCCGTGGGCCGCTGGCATAACGTGACGGCGTCCGGCGCCGGGCATTCCACGCGGCTGGCGATCAACGCGCGCCCGGGGAATCTGCATTGGTATCCGGAGGGTGCGGCAGGAGGGGAGTGATCTACCCTGCCGCGCAAGCGTGGAAAAGAGAACGGGTGGTCACCCTTATAGCACCAAGCGCGCGATCATGGTCGATACGAACAAGCTAGATAGGCGGTTCGCTAATTCCAATCCATCATCTTCGATCGCAAATCGTTTTCGTTCGGTTTTCTCTGGGTCCAAAGACCCAATAAATTTTGGCTCACCAAAAAGAAACCGTAATTGGCCAATTGTATCTAAGTTGGACTTCAATGCCTGATAAGCATGTATGGTGAAATATG
>JANYAR010000013.1 GCA_025361185.1 Alphaproteobacteria bacterium
ATCGAACCGCTGGCCTCCTCATTGCGAACGGTGAGGGCGATAAGCCAAAGGTCCAGTGGACCTTTGGCCGCCCGAACGCCGAGCAAACCCAGTGGGTTTGCGATGGCCGGGGCGCTTTGTGAGATGATCGGTTCGGAACCCATTCCGGGAGGAATGGTGGAGCTGAGCGGAATCGAACCGCTGGCCTCCTCATTGCGAACGAGGCGCTCTCCCAACTGAGCTACAGCCCCGAACCGGTTTCCGGCCTCTGCCGGAGGCGGCGGTTTTAGGGACGGGGGCCGGGGCCGTCAAGCGGCCCTGATTTTCGGGCTTTTCTGACGCGGTTCCCCCCGGTACAACATCGGCCTCACATAGCGAAGCGATAGGCCATTAAAAAAGCATGCTGAACCCCATCGCCGCCCTCATCATAGCCGTCCTGGACATCTACAAATGGGTCGTGATCGCCGCGGTGATCGTAAGCTGGCTGACCGCCTTCAATGTCATCAACCAGCACAACAACATCGTGCGCACCCTGCTGCGCATCCTGTACGCCCTGACCGAGCCGGTGTTCCGCCCTATCCGCAAGATCATCCCCCCCATCGGCGGCCTGGATCTGTCGCCGATCATCGTGTTTTTGATCATCTGGTTTCTGCAATACTCGATCGAATGGTTCTCGTTCCGTTACGGGTTCTAGCCGATGCCGGGTACGGTCATTGACGGCAAGGCCAGCGCCGCGAAGCTGCGCGAGAAGATCGCCGCTTACACAGCCGAGCTGAAGTCCAGGCACGGCCTGCAGCCGGGACTGGCTACCGTGCTGGTGGGTCACGATCCGGCCTCCGAAGTCTATGTCCGCAACAAGCGCAAGACCGCCGAGGCGATCGGCTTCAAGTCGGTGCAGGTCGAACTGCCGGCAGATGTTTCGCAAGCCGAACTGCTGACGAAGGTCAGGGCGCTGTCGGCCGATCCCACGGTGCACGGCATTCTGGTGCAGCTGCCTTTGCCAAAATATCTGGACGAGAACGAAGTGCTGGATGCGCTGGACCCGGCCAAGGACGTGGATGCGCTGACACCCAAGAATGCCGGGCTGCTGCTGTCGGGCCGCGCCCATCTGGTTTCGTGCACGCCCTCAGGGGTGATGCTGCTGCTCAAGGAATATGTCGGCGACATCACGGGCAAGGAGGCGCTGGTGATCGGCCGCTCGCTGTTGTTCGGCAAGCCGGCGGCGCAGTTGCTGCTGGCCGCCAATGCCACCGTCACCATGGCGCATTCCCGCTCCAAGGATCTGCCGGCGCTGGCGCGCCGCGCCGATATTCTGGTCGCAGCCATCGGCAGGCCGGAGTTCGTCAAGGGTGATTGGGTCAAACCGGGCGCGGTGGTGATCGATGTCGGCATCAACCGTGTCGATGCCGGTGATGGCAAAACAAAATTGGTCGGCGATGTGGATTACCAAGCCGCCAAGGAAGTCGCGGGCGCCATCACGCCGGTGCCCGGCGGCGTCGGCGCCATGACCATTGTGTGCCTGATGCACAACACATTGATCGCGGCGTGCGCCCAAAATAATCTGCCGCTTCCGACGGCGCTTTAGAGCTTCTGCCGCAGATCCTTCGCCAGATCGTCGGGCGAAATCGCTTCGTCATAGAAGTTGACCAATTTTCCATTGGGTCCCATCAGATACAGCACCGAAGAATGGTCCATGCCGTAAGCGCCCCCACTTCCGGACGAGGAGGGCAACGGCTTCTTGACGGCATAGACGCGATATTTCTTCTCCGCATCCGCAATCGCGGCCGCACTGCCGGTCAGGCCGACAAAGCTGGGACCGAAGGCTTTCATATATTCCGCCAGAACCTTGGGTGTGTCGCGTTCCGGGTCGATGGTGATGAAGATGGGAACGATACGGCGGGCGCGTTCGGGCCCCAGTCTGTCCAGCGCTTGCGCCATCACGCCCAGGGTGGTGGGGCAGACATCGGGGCAAAAGCTGTAGCCGAAATAGATCAGCATGGCGCGGCCGCGGAAAGCGGTATCGCTTACGGGTTTGCCGTTGTGGTCGATCAGGTGGAAAGGCCCGCCGACATCGGCCTGGCCGATGATCACGCTCTTGCCCAGCCCGGGCACCATCTCGCCTTCATGCCACAAAAGGCCGCCGGCCAGCGCCGCGACCAGCAGCAGATAGGGGATCAGGGCCTGGCGGTTGCGCAGCATGCTTTTTCCACAGTCGGGGTCATGCTCTAATCCCTCCTCTCGCTTCAGGGAAGTGACATTGGCGCGCAAGGAGATGGTCAGGGGCTTCGCGCAAGGCGCGGGCGCAGGCGGACGGGTGCGGCTGCGCACCTTGTCCAACCTGCGCTGGCTGGCGATCGCGGGCCAGTCGGCCGCCCTGTTTTTGGTCTATTTCGCGCTGGGCTACTCGCTGCCCATTCTGTATTGCGCCATCGCCATCGCGGTCAGCGCGGCGCTCAATGTGGCGCTGGCGATCCGCTATGCGCCGGCGCATCGCCTCACCAACCGGGAAGCGACTTTCTATCTTGCCTTCGACGTGCTGCAGCTGGCGGCACTGCTGTTCCTGACGGGGGGCATCGCAAATCCCTTTGCCCTGATGTTCCTGGCGCCGGTGGTGATCGCCGCCACCACCCTCAATCTGGGCAATGTGCTGATCCTGGCCGGCATCGCCTTTGCTTCGGTATCGCTGATCGCGGTGGCGCATCGCCCGCTGCCCTGGCCGCAAGGCGAGGCCCTGCTTCTGCCGCAGCTTTATCAGGCGGGAATATGGACCGCCTTGGTGATCGGCATCGGCTTCACCTCGGTCTATGCCTGGCGCATCGCATCGGAGTCGGCGCGGATGTCGGCGGGCCTGGCGGCAACCCAATTGGCTTTGTCGCGCGAACATCGCTTGGCGGCGCTGGGCGCGCTGGCCACCGCGGCGGCGCATGAACTGGGAACGCCACTGGGCACCATCGCGGTGGTAGCGCGCGAACTGGAACGCTCGCTGCCGCAAAATTCCCCGGACATGGATGATGTACGGCTGTTGCGCGAACAGGCCGAGCGTTGCCGCGCCATTATCGCCCGTCTTGCCAATCCGGAAGCGGCCCTGCTGGGCGCAACCGCACGGCTTCCCTTGGGCGCGTTCCTGGACGATGTCGCCGCCGCCCATCGTGGCGAAGACCTGGAAATTCGCGTCACCGTCTTGGCCCCGCCCGGTGATGGCGCGGTGCCGCAGGTCTGGCGCGCGCCCGAATTGCTGCACGGTCTGGGAAATATCATCGAAAATGCCGCCGACTTCGCCCGGTCCCTGGTGGCGGTGAATGCCGGCTGGGACGCGCAATTCCTCTACATCTCGGTGGCCGACGATGGTCCGGGCTTTGCGCCGGAAATCTTCGAGGCGCTGGGCGAGCCTTACATCACCTCCCGCCCTGGCCATCACGCCCTTGGCGAAAGCGAGATCGGCCCCCAGGGTTCGCTGGACGAGCATGAAGGCATGGGGCTGGGTTTCTTCATCGCCAAAATCCTGCTGGAACAGACCGGCGGTCTGGTAAATGCCGAAAATCCGCCCGGCGGCGGGGCTCAGGTCTCGATCCGCTGGGCCCGTGGCGTGATTGATGGCCCCCAGCCCCCGGCGCAAACCGAGACCTGAGGCCGGGGTTGAATTATTTGCCCCCCAATTATTTGACGGGGTGTCAAAAGGGTACTAAAGCGCCCGTCCAGAATGACCTCCGAAGACAAGACTCTCCTGCTGGTTGAAGATGACCGGCCCCTGCGCGAGCGCTTGGCCCGTGCCATGGAAGCGCGCGGCTTTGCCGTGACCCAGGCCGAGTCGGTGGCCGAGGGCAAAGCCCGCGCCAAGGAGGCGCCGCCTGCCTATGCCGTGGTCGACCTCAAGCTGGAGGACGGCAACGGGCTGGACGTGGTGGAGACGCTGCATACCGCTCGCCCCGACAGCCGCGTGGTGGTGCTGACCGGTTTCGGCAATATCGCAACCGCCGTGGCGGCGGTGAAATATGGCGCCATCGATTATCTGCCCAAGCCCGCCGATGCCGACGATATTCTGGCGGCGCTGATGGCGGTGCCGGGCTCCAAGCCCAAGCCGCCGGAAAATCCCATGTCGGCCGACCGCGTGCGCTGGGAGCATATTCAGCGCGTCTATGAATTATGCGGCCACAACGTGTCGGAGACGGCGAGACGGCTAAACATGCATCGCCGCACTTTGCAACGCATCCTGGCAAAACGCAGTCCCCGTTAATTTTGGGTCGCGCCGAATGGGCGCGGATGCGCCCCTTTTTTAATCAGCGCGCGAAGCGCGCGGGCACTGTCGCTACGCTACGTTGGGCGGACGCTCCCTGGCTCAATATGCATCGGCGGACTTTGCAGCGTATCCTGGCGAAGCGTTCGCCGCGGTAAGCCGTGTCCAAGCCAGCGGCGCGGTTTTGACCAGCGCCAGAGACAGCAGCATGGTGGCTGCGCCCGCGATCATGTCGACCAGATAATGGCCGCCATACCAGGGGATAGCGCAAAGCATCAGGAGATTGAGGCCCGCAATGGCCCAGCCTATGGGCCCCGTGCCGCGAAAGCCCCAGACATAGGCCAGCGACATGGCGGTATGGAAAGAGGGAAAGCTCACCACGCCCGTCATCCGGGACATCGTAAAATTCAGGTCCCGGCCGCTTTTGATATGCTCCATCTCGGGAATGAAACTGCCGCTGGCGGGCACCACGCCGAACGCCTTGAACGGGCCCAGCGCCGGAAACAGCACGACGCCCGCGCTGGTCAGCAGGCCCGTCACCAGTACCAGCCAGAACATTTCGCGCAGATGCCGCTTGTTGCCCATCAGCGCGAACAGCACGCAGAAATAAAGCGCCTGATAGACCATGCTCTCATAGGCGAATTTCAGGACGGCCAGGATCGCCGGATGTACCAGCAGGAAGTGATAGCCCGCCATCCAGTCGAACCGCAGGATGCGGTCCGCCGCCAGGAGCTGGGCATCCACCAGCGCACCGGAGGAGGCGAGACTGAGATAGGACAGAACCGCGAATACCGCCGTGGCGGCAGCGGTCAGCGAAAAATATTCCGCCATCATGCCGCCGCGTGACCAGAACAGACGCAGCAGGATCATGACGATGATACCCGCACCGACCAGCTTGCCGTCGCTCCAGCCCACCATCAGGTGAAAGCCGATCGCCCGCGCCCACAACAGGTCCAGCGCCGCCAGTCCCGCCAGCGCGGCCCATTCCAGCGCGAAATCGATCCGCAGATTCGCCAGCCTTTGCATGGCGCAATCCTGCGTCCGTGGCGTTAGCGCCTGGTTACTTTTTTTGCTTTTTTTAAGGGTTTGCGCGGCTTTTTGCTTGGCATCGCGTCCAATTGCGCTATGCGTGCGCCGATCAGCGCTTTCAGCGTCGCCCGGTCCAGCGCCTCCAGCCGCACCAAAAGGCAGGGCCAGTTCTTGTAGTGATCGGTGATCGTAAATAGTTGCGGCTCGGCCACCAGCATCATGTCGCGCATTTCGATGGAACTGACGCGCAACACCACCGCAGGATGCTTGTCATGCACGACGGCGACAAAATCCTCGCCATGGAAGATCGACGGCTTGTTGAAATAGAGTTTTTCGTGCGTGCCCGGAACGGACAGCGCGATTTTGCGTGCCTCAATTCTGGTCAACATCCGGCAGCACCAGATTGGGGGTTTGCGCCAAGGCGATGGCGTCCAGATTGCGCGACAGCCGTTCGGCCGCACAGCGCGCGAAGCCGACGGTGACGGCCTTGCGGCGGCTGGCATGCAGAATCTGCGTCTCGGCCTGCTTGATGATCGCGCCGCCATAGCGGTCGGCCACGATCAGTCCGGATTGCGGCGGCACATGCTCATGGGGAAAATCGGGCGGAATGGCGAAATAGAACAGATCGCAATAGTCCAGATATTCCGGCCATTTGCCGTCGCCGCGCAGATCCGCCAGCGCCACCTTGATCTCCACCCCCAGCATCTGACCGCCCGGGCCGAGCGCCGCCACATCCAGCCGCCGTCCATTGGGCAAAGTGAATTCCAGGATGGGCGAGTAACCTTCCGTCAGCAGAAGGCGGCTCACCCCGCGCGCGACTTCGGCGGCTGTGGAAGAACTGATCATGCGATCAGTCTAATTACAGACTGCCTTTTGAGGAAGGCGACGCGCCGTCCAGCCGCTCATCCGGCGTAATCGCCTGCCGCAGCGCCCGCGCCAGACCTTTGAAGCAGGTCTCGACGATATGGTGGCTGTTGTCGGCGTAGAGATTTTCGATGTGCAGGCACGCCCCGGCATTCTGGGCGAAGGCCTGGAACCATTCCTTGAACAGTTCGGTATCCATCTCCCCCAGCTTGGGCTTGGGGATGGTCACCTTCCAGATCAGGTAAGGCCGGTTGGACATATCCAGGGCCACGCGGGTCAGCGCTTCGTCCATGGGGATCAGGGCCGACCCGAAACGCGTGATGCCGGCAAAATCGCCCAGCGCCTGTTTCACCGCCTGGCCGATGACAATGGCGGTGTCCTCGGTGGTGTGGTGATAGTCGACATGCAGGTCGCCGGTGGCGCGCACTTTCAGGTCGATCATGGAGTGGCGCGAGAAGCTCTCCAGCATATGGTCCAGAAAGCCGATGCCGGTATCGATGTCGCTGTCGCCGGTCCCGTCCAGGTCCAGGGAGACGGCGATCTCGGTCTCGCGGGTCTTGCGTTCAACGGTGGCGGTACGCATGGGCGGATTTCCTGAGGATTTTCGATGTGTATAGCAGCCGCGGGGGACCCCGTGAATCCCTGAACCCGCCAAGGATATGTCATATTTGACATATCTTGTTGACCCCCCCGCCAAACCCTGTAAACAGAGGCCGCCTCAAAATCCAAAGGTTTGCCATGGCGCGCTCCGACTACCTCTTCACTTCCGAAAGCGTTTCGGAAGGCCATCCTGACAAGGTGAGCGACCGCATCTCCGACGAGGTGGTGGATCTGTTCTTCCGCGAGGGTCCCAAGGAGGGCATGAGCCCCTGGGACATTCGTGCGGCTTGCGAAACCTTGTGCACCACCAACCGCGTGATAATCGCGGGCGAGACACGTGGGCCCAAGTCGGTGGGCGCGGGTGCGGTGGAAGATGTTGCGCGTCAGGCGATCAAGGACATCGGCTATGAGCAGGACGGCTTTCACTGGAAGAACGCCCAGGTCGAAGTTCTGCTGCACGCCCAGTCCGCGCATATCGCCCAGGGTGTGGACGCCAGCGGCAACAAGGATGAAGGCGCGGGCGACCAGGGCATTATGTTCGGCTATGCCTGCCGCGAGACTCCGGCGCTGATGCCGGCGCCGCTCTATTACAGCCATAAAATCCTCAAATTGCTGGCCGATGCGCGCCATGCCGGCAAGGAGCCGACCTTGCAGCCCGACGCCAAGTCGCAGGTCACCTTGCGTTATGCGAACGGCATGCCGGTGGAAGCGACCCAGATCGTGCTGTCTACTCAGCATTCCCATGAATCCCAGACCAGCGCGGATATCCGCAAAATCGTTGAGCCTTATATTCGCCTGGCGCTCCCCAAAGAGTGGATCAACGAAAAGACCGTGTGGCACATCAATCCCACCGGCTCCTTTGTGATCGGCGGACCCGATGGCGACTGCGGCCTGACGGGGCGCAAGATCATCGTGGACACTTACGGCGGTGCGGCGCCGCATGGCGGCGGCGCATTCTCCGGCAAGGATTCCACCAAGGTGGACCGCTCGGCTGCCTATGCCGCGCGTTATCTCGCCAAGAATGTTGTGGCCTCAGGCGTGGCCGACCGCTGCACCATTCAGCTCGCCTATGCCATCGGCGTGGCCGAGCCGCTCAGCGTCTATGTCGACACCCACGGCACCAGCAAGGTGGATGAAGCCAGGCTGGAACTGATCCTGCCGCAGTTGATGAACCTGAAGCCGCGAGGCATCCGCCAGCATCTGGATCTCAACAAGCCGATTTTCGCCCGCACCGCCGCCTATGGCCATTTCGGCCGCGAGCCGGACGCAGATGGTGGCTTCTCGTGGGAAAAGACGGATCTGGCAGACCAGATCAAGTCCGCGATTGGCTGATCAGGCTCCGCACCCCGAACGGGGGCGCCGGAAGCTTTATGGCCGGCGTAAGGGACCCAAGCTGTCCGCGCGGCAGGCGGGCCTGCGTCGAACACTGCTAGGAGAGCTGGCCTACAGTCCGGGCACCGACCCCCTAGTCCAGTTTCCAAACACTGTTCGGGACGTGTGGCTGGAGGTTGGATTTGGCGCTGGCGAGCATCTGATCTGGCAGGCCGCACAACATTCCCACGTCGGCATGATTGGCGCCGAGCCCTATGAGATGGGTGTCGCCAAGATACTGACAAAGCTAGAAGAAAATCCACTAAACACTGTTCGAATATACGAGGGGGATGGCCGCGAGATCATCGAATCTCTGCCCGACGGCAGCCTTGGCCGCTTCTTTCTGCTGTTCCCCGATCCCTGGCCCAAGACCCGGCATCACAAACGCCGTTTTCTGCAAATGGAGATGCTCGATAGCCTTGCCCGGGTCCTGAAACCGGGGGCGGAGCTGCGTTTTGCCACCGACGACAAATCCTATCTTCCTTTCGCCCTGGAGCGGTTGATGGCTCACCCCGCCTTTGACTGGCTGGCCGAAGGGCCTTCGGACTGGAAAAGCCGTCCTGCCGACTGGCCGGCCACCCGCTATGAAGCCAAGGCGATCAAGGGCCCACCTACCTTTCTACGCTTTATGCGGCGTTAGCCGTGCTGGGCCTGTATTTGGCGCGGCGAACGCCGCGCGGGGCCTTCGCTTTGCCGGGATGGCGCGATAAAACCCCCTGATGCAAACCTCTCCCGGCCACGGATCCGAACAAAAAAGGCAGATTTTTGGCACCCATATCGGCGATCTGGGCATCGTGGCGATCGCCTTGCTTTGCACCGTTACCCTGTTCCTGATCCTGTTTTCGCCCTCGCCCGCCGACCGCCTGCAAAAAGCTCAGACGCGGCAGGCAAGGGAAAAGGCCCAGCAGGAGCAGGTTGAACGCCAGAAAAAGATAGATGCTGCCGTGGCGACCGGCGAAGTCAGCGTCGGCATCACCCCTGCCAAGCATTAACCAGCGACCCCACGAAGGCCGGAAGGGGCAATAAAAGCCGAATGGCTTGAATAAATGCCGCCCGGGGCGTAAATAGCCGCCCATCCCAAACAACAAGAGTTCGTTGTGTGGCGGCCGTAAGGCCGCCGCGGGCCAAAGACTTTGCATTTTGAGGCTGAATTGGTCGTCGCCACGGCATCGCATCTGGAACCGGTATTCGAACCCGTCATTGAAAAGGCGGGCTTTCGGCTGGTGCGTCTTCGCATCATGGGCGGTGCCGCCAAGACGCTGCAGGTGATGGCCGAGCGGCCCGATGGCAGCATGGATGTCGAAGGCTGCGCCACGCTCACGCATGCGCTTCTGGATTTCATTGAAGCGCAAGACCCCATCGAGGGCGACTACGAAATCGAAGTGTCCTCGCCCGGTATTGACCGCCCGCTGACGCGGCCGATGGATTTCGCCCGCTGGGCGGGCCATGAGGCCAAGATCGAACTGCACGCGCCGGTCCAGAGCGTTGGCGAGGTCGGTAGCGGCAGCGTACCGACGAGCGACCAAACAAGAGCCCGCAAACGTTTCCGCGCCACCCTGCTGGGGCTGGATGGCCAGGATGTCATGATCCGGGCGGATAACAGCGACATCAAGTTTCCCTTCCGCGCCATCGCCAATGCCAAACTCGTGCTCACCGACAAGCTCATCAACGAAGATCTGAAGGCGCGCAAAGACGCCGCCCACGACCAATCGCATTCCACTCTAGGAGACTGATATGGCTTCCACCGTAGCCGCCAACCGGCTCGAACTTCTGCAGATCGCCGACGCCGTCGCGCGGGACAAGTCCATCGACAAACAGGTGGTGCTGATGGCGATGGAAGAGGCGATGCAGCGCGCCGCCAAGGCCCATTACGGCACCGAGAACGATATCAAGGTCGATATCGATCCCAAGACCGGCGAGACCCACGTCTCGCGCTATCTGCATGTCGTGGAGATGGTGGAGAACGACAAGACCGAGATTTCGCTCGCCGACGCCCGCAAGCGCAATCCCGATGCCCAGATCGGCGACATCATCGCTGAAACCCTGCCGCCGGTGGATTTCAACCGCATCAATGCCCAGAACGCCAAGCAGGTGATCGTGCAGAAGGTGCGCGATGCCGAGCGCGAACGTCAGTATGACGAATACAAGGACCGCATCGGCGAAGTGGTGCATGGCGTGGTCAAGCGCTCGGAGTTCGGCTCGGTCGTGGTCGATCTGGGCAAGGCCGAAGGCGTGGTGCGCCGCGACGAGATGATCCCGCGCGAATCCTTCCGCGCCGGCGACCGTATCCGCGCCTATATCTATGACGTGCGCCGCGAAGCCCGCGGACCGCAGATTTTCCTGTCGCGCAGCCATCCCCAGTTCATGGTGCGGCTGTTCGCCCAGGAAGTGCCGGAAATCTATGACGGCGTGATCGAAATCCGCGCCGTGGCGCGCGATCCAGGTTCCCGCGCCAAGATCGCGGTTATCAGCAAGGATTCCTCGATCGATCCCGTCGGCGCCTGTGTCGGCATGCGCGGCGTGCGCGTGCAGGCGGTGGTGCAGGAACTGCAGGGTGAGCGTATCGACATCATTCCGTGGAATGGCGATCCGGCAACCTTCATCGTCAATGCGCTGGCGCCCGCCGAAGTCACCAAGGTGGTTCTGGACGAAGACACCCACCGCGTCGAAGTGGTGGTGCCCGACGAACAATTGTCGCTGGGCATCGGCCGCCGCGGCCAGAATGTGCGGCTGGCATCGCAGCTCACCGGCTGGCAGATCGACATTTTGACCGAGGCCGAGGAATCGGAACGCCGCCAAAAGGAATTCGCCACCCGTACCGCGCTGTTCATGGAATCGCTGGACGTGGACGAGACCGTGGCCCAGTTGCTCGCCTCGGAAGGCTTCGCCACCATCGAAGATGTGGCCTATGTCGATTTGGGCGAGTTGGCCCAGATCGAAGCCTTCGATGAGGAAACCGCACAGGAGCTGCAAAGCCGAGCCGTCGAGTTCATCGAGGCTCGCAACAAGGAGCTGGACGACAAGCGTCTGGCGCTGGGCGTCGCCGACGAGGTTCTGGAGGTGGAAGGCATCACCCCCGCCATGGCGGTCGCGCTGGGTGAGCATGAGATCAAAACCCTGGACGACCTGGCCGGTTGCGCCAGCGACGACCTGACCGGCTACTACGAAACCAGCAAGGACAAGGAGCGCGTACGCATTCCCGGCGCCCTGGATGGCTTCAGTCTCACCGGCGATGACGCCAATTCCATTGTGATGAAGGCGCGCATCAAGGCCGGTTGGATCGAAGCGCCCGTAGAAGAGGAAGCTGCCGAAGAAGGCGGCGAAGACGAGGAGCCAACCGAAGCCTGATGACCGTAGTGGCCCACAAAACCGAAGAGACGGACGATATGCGCGCCCCAGGCGCGCGCGAAGCGCGCGACCAGGAGTCATCTAAAGGCTCGCGCGCGGACGCGCGCGAGCCGGACGCGCGCGAACGCCGTGATATTGTATCGGGCGAAGTGTTGCCCGAAAACCGTCTGTTGCGTTTTGTCGCCGACCCTGACGGCAATGTTGTTCCCGACGCCGCGGCCAAATTGCCGGGCCGCGGGCTTTGGGTGGAAGCCTCCCGTGACGCCGTCAACACGGCGGTGGAACGAAAGCTGTTCTCCCGCGCCGCCAAAACCCCGCTCAAGGCTGCCGCAGATCTCGCGGTGCGGGCCGAAAAGGCTCTGGTGACGCGCATGCTGGGCGATCTGGGCATCGCGCGGCGCGCCGGCAGCTTGGTGCTGGGCTTCGACAATGTCTTGCGGGCGCTCCAGGGACAGAGGCCTCCCAAACTCCTGATCGAGGCTTTTGATGGCTCGTCGGACGGCAAGCGTAAATTGTATGCCGCCGCGCACCGGCTGGGCCTTGGTTGCGTGGTGATCGATAGCCTGACAAGCGCCGAATTGGGCTTGGCGCTGGGACGCGAGAATGTGATACATGCCGCCGTCCAGCCAGGCGGCCTTGCAGATCGTTTGACCTTTGATGCGGAACGCCTTTCCGGCTTTCGCTGTTCAACCCGCCCTGGTAGCGAAAGAGATTCATGAGCGATACCGACGAAACCAAGCGCCCGGCCAAGACGCTGTCGTTGAAGAAGACGGAAACCTCCACCGTCAAGCAAAGCTTCAGCCATGGCCGCACCAAGGCCGTGGTGGTGGAGAAAAAGCGCTCCGCCACGCCGCCCGCCGCCGCCAAGACCGTCAAGGCGGCCGAAAAGCCGGTTGCCGAGAAAGCCGCCGCGTCGACAGCCGCACCCGCGGCTGCCAAAACAGCGGCGCCCGCGCGTGGTGTGGTGCTGCGCCAGCTTTCGGACGAGGAAAAATCGCGCCGCGCGGCGGCGCTTGCCGATGCGCGCGTATCCGACAGCGAGGCCCGCCGTATCGCCGAACAGGACGCCGAACGCCGCGCCAAGGAAGAAGAGCAACTGCGCACCGAGCGTGTGGCGGCCGAAAAGCGCAAGACGGAAGAGGAAGCGCGCAAAGCCGCTGATGATTTGGCCAAGAAGCGCGCCGAACAGGAAGCGGCCCGCCGCCTTGAAACACCCCTATCGTCTGTCGCGCCCGAATCGCCGCGCCGCCGCCTGGAAAATGAAGACGAAGAAGAGGTCAGCAGCAAGAAGATCGGCGGCAAGCTGGTGCCGGCCAAGCCGCCCGCGCCCAAGAAAGCCGAAGGCGAACGCCGCCGCGGCAAGCTGACCGTCACCCGCGCTCTGTCCGACGATGACGAGCGGGTGCGCTCAGTCGCCTCCTACAAGCGCCATCTGCAGCGCGTCAACAAGGGCCATCAGCAGGTTCCGGCCGGTCCGGCTGGGCCGCGCGACATCATCGTTCCGGAAACCATCACGGTTGCCGACCTCGCCAACCGCATGGCGCGGCGCACCGTGGACGTCATCAAGGTTCTGATGAAGAACGGCATGATGGCGACACCGAACGACATTATCGACGCCGACACCGCCGAATTGGTGGCGACCGAATACGGCCATGTCGTCAAGCGCGTGGCGGAAAGCGACGTGCTGGAGGGTCTGGCGGGCGCGAAGGACGATGATGCCAACATGGTGTCGCGTCCGCCTGTCGTCACCATCATGGGCCATGTCGACCACGGCAAGACCTCGCTGCTGGACGCGCTGCGCAAGACCGACGTGGTGTCCGGCGAAGCCGGCGGCATCACCCAGCATATCGGCGCCTATCAAGTGAACCTGAAGTCGGGCCAGAAGATCACCTTCCTAGACACGCCGGGCCATGCCGCCTTTACGCAGATGCGCGCGCGCGGCGCCAAGGTCACCGATCTGGTGATCCTGGTGGTGGCGGCCGATGACGGTGTGATGCCCCAGACGGTGGAAGCCATTGCCCATGCCAAGGCGGCGGGTGTGCCGATGATCGTGGCGGTCAACAAGGTCGACAAGGGTGACGCCAATCCCACCCGCGTGAAGACCGAATTGCTGCAGCACGAAGTCCAGGTCGAAGACATGGGCGGCGAAACCCAGGCCGTTGAAGTCTCCGCCACCAAGGGCATCGGCCTCGACAAACTGGAAGAAGCCATCCTGCTGCAGGCTGAAATCCTGGACCTCAAGGCCAATCCCGACCGTCCCGCCGAAGGCGCGGTGATCGAGGCCAAGCTGGACAAGGGCCGCGGCCCCGTCGCGACCGTGCTGGTTCAGCGCGGCACCTTGAAGGTCGGCGACATCGTGGTGGCCGGCGCCGAATGGGGCCGGGTGCGCCTGCTCGCCAATGAACGCGGCGAGTCGGTGAAAAGCGCCGGACCTTCCACGCCTATCGAAGTGTTGGGCCTTTCCGCCGCTCCGGAAGCGGGCGACGAAATGGTCGTGGTCGAGAACGAAGCCCGTGCCCGCGAAGTGGCGGAATATCGCGGCCGCAAGCGCCGCGAGCAGCGCCAGGCTTCCTCCTCGCGCCAGACGCTCGACCAACTGCTGCAGACCCGCGAAGCCGGCGAAAAGCGCCTGCTGCCGCTGGTGCTCAAGACCGATGTGCAGGGCTCAAGCGAAGCCATCCAGGGCGCGTTGGCCAAACTGGCCACCAGCGAAGTGGGCGCGCAGATTCTGCAGTCCGGTGTCGGCGGCATCACCGAAAGCGACGTGATCCTGGCCCATGCCAGCGGCGCGGCCGTGATCGGCTTTAACGTGCGCGCCAACAACCAGGCGCGTGACCGCGCCAAGCGCGATGGCGTCGAGATCCGCTATTACAACATCATCTACAATCTGGTGGATGACGTGAAGGCGGCGCTGTCGGGCATGCTGACGCCGGAGACGCGCGAGAAATTCCTGGGCAATGCCGAGATCCTGGAAGTGTTCAACATTTCCAAGATCGGCAAGGTCGCCGGTTGCCGTGTCACCGAGGGTGTCATGCGGCGCGGCGCCAAGGTGCGCCTGATCCGCGACAATGTCGTGATCCACGAAGGCGATCTGTCCACCCTCAAGCGCTTCAAGGATGAAGTGAAAGAGGTGCAGGGCGGCCAGGAATGCGGCATGGCCTTCACCAACTATCAGGACATGCAGAAGGGCGACGTCATCGAGTGTTTCGAGGTCGAAACCATTCAGCGCGCGCTCTAGTCAGAGATTGCGGCCAGGGGTGGGCTTTGACCGACACCAAAACAGCACCTGCTGACCTTGCCGCCACGCTGGCCGCGGTGGAGGCAGCGCTTTGGGCCGCCGATCTGCCCCGGGCCATGGGCCTGGCTGCGGACGCGGTGGGCAGTGGCGCCAGTCATCCCACCCTGTTGGGGTTGGCCGGCCTCAAGCGCATGCATGCGGGCGACAATGCGGGCGCGCTGCCGCTTCTGCTCAAGGCCCGCGAACAGACGCCGCGCCATGTGGACCTGCTGAATGCGCTGGGTGAATGCCTGACGCGGCTGGGCCGTCCGCGCGAAGCGCTGGAAGCGTTTGACGCCGCGCTGGTGATCGCTCCGGACGCAAGGCTTCATTTCGGCCGGGCCATGGCGCTGGAAGACCTGAGCGAATTGGACGCGGCGCGCGCCGCCTTCGAGCAGGCCCTGCTGCTCAATCCTGCCCATTCCGAAGCTCTGTCGCGGCTGGCCCTGCTGGCTATTCAGCGCGGCGATGCAGCGGGCGCCCTCGCGCTGGCGACGCGCGCTCTGGCGATCGATCCGCACGACCCTGCCGCGCGCATTGCCTCGGCCAGCGCGGCGCTGGAACAAAAGGACATGGCCACCGCCGAACTGCAGGTCTCTGCTCTGGTGCAGGACCCAAATCTTGGTCCGTCGAACCGCGCCTATGCGCTGAGCCTTGCGGGCGACATTCTGGACGCACAGGACCGCACCGCCGAAGCCTTTGCCGCCTATGCGGCGTCAAAAGCCGTTCAACGGGACGCTTTTGCGCCGATGATGGCGGGCCTGGAAAGCGTGCGGGCGCGCGAACTGAGGCTGGCCGATTATTTCCGGCGCGCCGATACGGATGTCTGGCGCGGTTTGCGGCAGATGCAGGGCAATGAACACACGCATGTTTTTCTGGTGGGCTTTCCGCGCTCCGGC
The DNA here is from genome assembly GCA_025361185.1 of Alphaproteobacteria bacterium. Classification (GTDB taxonomy): domain Bacteria; phylum Pseudomonadota; class Alphaproteobacteria; order Micropepsales; family Micropepsaceae; genus Rhizomicrobium. Next base: position 15,602 of record JANYAR010000013.1, read on the forward strand.
ACCACCTTGCTGGGACAGGTTCTGGCCGGCCACCGCGATATCGCGGTCCTGGAAGAGCGCACCTGCCTGATGGATTCGGCGGCCGCTTTTTTTGGGTCCGATGCCGGTCTGGACCGGCTGGCCACGCTTTCGCAAGCCGAACTGGATCAATGGCGCGCCGCTTACTGGAAGCGTGTTTCGGAAACGGAGCCGGCTTTGTCCCGTCCGGTCTTTGTCGACAAAATGCCGCTCAACGCCGTGTTTCTGCCTTTGATCGCCAAGCTGTTTCCGCATGCCAAGATTCTATTGGCCTTGCGCGATCCGCGCGACGTGGTGCTGTCCTGTTTTCGCAGGCGCTTCGCCATGAATGCCGGGATGATTGAATTCACCGCGCTTGATACATCCGCCGCCTATTACGCCGCGGTCATGGAGCTGGTGCAGATTTATGCGCAAAAGCTGGCGCCGGAGCCGTTCCACGCGCGGCACGAAAGCCTGGTTGCGGATTTTGACGGCGAAGCCAGACGGCTGTGCGATTTTCTGGGACTGGAATTTCGCGGTGAGATGCGCACCTTTGCCGGCCGGGCGATGGGCCAGAACATCGATACGCCGTCCAATGTCCAGCTGGCGCGCGGCCTCACCGACGCCGGCGTGGCGCAATGGCGCCGCTACCGGGCGCAATTGGAGCCTGTTCTTTCCGTGCTGGCGCCTTTTGTGGCGCGGTTCGGTTATCCGGAGAATTAGACATGCCCCGCCATCCAACCGGCCGTCCCACGCGTTCGTCCAGCCGCCGTACAGGCCGCAATGACGGACCTATCGGTCCGTCGCAGCGCCAGCTGCGCGTCGGCGAAGCGTTGCGCCATGCGCTGGCGGAAGTCCTGACCCGCAACGAAATCCGCGATCCCGATCTGGACGGCGTCTCGGTGACCGTGACCCAGGTCAAGCCCTCGCCCGACATGCGTTATGCCACTGTCTATTGCGAGCCCTTGGGCGGTCAGAACGCAAAAGTGATTGTAGCGGCGCTCAACCGGCACAAGGGCTTCCTGCGCGGCGAAATGGGTCATCGCATCACCATGAAGTTCACGCCCGAACTGCGCTTTGTCGAAGACGAATCTTTCGCCGAAGCCCAGAAGATCGAAAACATCCTCAAGTCCGAGCGCGTCAGCCGCGATCTGGCGGCGTCTGGCGAAGACACCGAAGACCGCGAAGATCAGGACTGATGGGACGCCGTAAGAAAGGTAATCCCGTCCACGGCTGGGTCATTCTCGACAAGCCGCAAGGATTGACGTCGACCCAGGCGGTTGCCGCGGTTCGCCGCATCTTCGATGCGCAAAAGGCGGGCCATGCCGGCACGCTTGATCCCATGGCCACCGGTATCCTGGCAATTGCGCTGGGGGAGGCGACGAAGACGGTCCCCTATGCCATGGACGCGGACAAGGTCTACCGCTTCACCGCCACCTGGGGCGAAAGCCGCGACAGCGACGATGCCGAAGGCAAACTCACCGCGACATCGCCCAAGCGTCCCATGGCGGACGAAATCTTGGCCATGCTGCCCCGCTTCACCGGTGTCCTGAACCAGGTGCCCCCGGCCTATAGCGCCATCAAGGTGGACGGGGAGCGGGCCTATGACCTGGCCCGGGACGGGCAGGAGGTGGTCCTTGAGCCCCGCCCGGTCGAGGTCTTTGAAGCCCGGCTTCTGGCAGGGGAAAAGGACCAGGCTGAGTTCAAAATCCGTTGTGGTAAAGGCACTTACGTCCGTTCCTGGGTGCGTGATATCGCCCTTGCCCTGGGCACTTTGGGCCATGTCAGCGCCCTGCGCCGGACCCGTCTGGGGTCGTGGGAGGAAAAAGACGCGGTCGGGCTGGATACCCTGACCCCTTTTATGCATAGTCCCGCCGCTTTTGGGTATTTGAGACCCCTTTCGACCGCGCTGGACGGCATCCCGGCACTGGCCGTCAGTGGTCCCGATACGGTTCGCATCCGATCCGGCAACCCCATCCTCATCCGCGCGAATCTCTTCGCCAAGATGAAGGACGGTTTTGGTGACGGCGAACTCTCCGGTCTCACTGTCTTTCTCAAGGATGAGGAGGGTGCGCCCGTGGCATTGGCCGAAATCGCCGAAGGTGAGCTTCGTCCGTTTCGTGTTTTCAATTTCTCAACGTCCTGATGTCCGGAAAGAAACAATGATTACCCCTGAACGCAAAAAAGAAGTCGTAGCCGAAAACGCCACCGGCAAGAACGATACCGGTTCGCCGGAAGTGCAGATCGCGATCCTGTCGGAGCGCATCACCAACCTCACGGACCATTTCAAGACCCACGCCAAGGACAATCACTCGCGCCGCGGCATGATCAAGATGGTCTCCCTGCGCCGCAACCTTCTGGACTATGTGAAGTCCAAGGACGTCAAGCGTTATGAATCCATCATCGCGAAGCTGGGCCTGCGCCGCTGAGTTTCGCGGGCAAAACAGAATTGGCAACGGCTGGTGCAAACCGCATCGGCCGTTGCTTTGCTTTTGCGGGGGATGAGCTTCCGCAAGAGCTGGTCCCATAGGGGGATCCGGGAGCGACCGCGAACCCGAAGGGCCTCGCGGCGCGACCAAAAGAGGAAGGCCCGCACGCAATATGGCGGCGGGCGATGACGAAAGAAAATCCGATGTTCAACATACACAAGGAAACCTTCGAATGGGGCGGCCGCGAGCTGACCCTTGAGACCGGCAAGATTGCCCGCCAGGCCGATGGTTCGGTCCTGGCCACTTATGGTGAAACCGTCGTGCTGGCCACCGTGGTCGGCGCGCCCAATCCCAAAGAGGGCATAGACTTCTTCCCGCTCACCGTGAATTACCAGGAACGCTATTATGCCGCCGGCAAGATCCCGGGCGGTTACTTCAAGCGCGAGCGCGCGCCCACCGAGCGCGAGACCCTGATCTCCCGCCTGATCGACCGCCCGATCCGCCCGCTTTTCGCCGACGGTTATCGCAACGAAACCCTGGTGGTGGCGCAGGTCCTGTCCCACGATCTGGAAAACGATCCCGATATCCTGGCGATGATCGCGGTCAGCGCGGCGCTGACGATTTCCGGCGTGCCCTTCAAGGGCCCGATCGGGGCTGCTCGCGTCGCCTTTATCGACGGGGCGTACAGGCTCAATCCGCCGATCGACGAAATGGCCAATTCCCAGTTGGAATTGGTGGTCGCCGGCACCCATGACGCCGTGATGATGGTGGAATCCGAAGCCCAGCAGCTCAGCGAAGACGTGATGCTGGGTGCGGTGATGTTCGGTCACAAGGAAATGCAGACCGCCATCAAGGCCATCATCCGCCTGGCGGAAAAGGCGGCCAAGGAACCGCGCGCCGTGCCGGAAGATGTCCATGCTCCGCTGCGCGCCAAGCTGAAGTCGGCGGCGTCGGCCGACCTGGCCAAAGCCTTCCAGCTTCCGATCAAGTTCGAGCGCCGCGACGCGCTCAGCGCCGTGAAGAAGAAGTTCGCCGCCGATTTCGTCGGCGAGGGCGATGGCAAGGTTGCCGCCAGTGTCTATTCCGGCCTGCTCCACGATGTCGAAGCCGATGTGATGCGCAACGCGGTGCTGGACACCAAGAAGCGCGTCGACGGCCGCGACCTCACCACCGTGCGTCCGATCCTGGCGGAAGTCGGCATCCTGCCGCGCACCCATGGTTCGTCGCTGTTCACCCGCGGCGAAACCCAGGCGCTTTGCGTCTGCACCCTGGGCACCGCCGAAGACGAGCAGTTCGTCGACAGCTTGGAAGGCACTGGCAAGCAAACCTTCATGCTGCACTATAACTTCCCTCCCTACAGCGTCGGCGAAACGGGGCGCATGGGTTCGCCCGGCCGCCGCGAAATCGGCCACGGC
>JANYAR010000017.1 GCA_025361185.1 Alphaproteobacteria bacterium
ATGGTGGACACCGCCCACGGCCATTCCAAGGGCGTGATCGACGCCATCCGCAGAATCAAGAAGGCGTCGAATTATACCCAGGTGGCGGGCGGCAATATCGCCACGGCGGACGCGGCCAAGGCGTTGATCGACGCGGGCGCAGATGCGGTGAAAGTCGGCATCGGTCCCGGTTCGATCTGCACCACCCGCATCGTGGCGGGCGTGGGCGTGCCTCAGCTGACCGCCATCATGGATGCGGTAAGCGTGGCGCGGGACGCGGGCGTGCCCGTGATCGGCGATGGCGGCATCAAATATTCCGGCGACCTGGCCAAGGCGCTGGCGGCCGGCGCCGATGTCGCCATGGTGGGCTCGCTGCTGGCGGGAACCGACGAATCGCCCGGCGAGGTGTTTCTCTATCAGGGCCGCTCCTACAAGGGCTATCGCGGCATGGGCAGCGTGGGGGCGATGGCGCGCGGCTCGGCCGACCGTTACTTCCAGGCCGAAGTGCGCGACGCGCTTAAACTGGTGCCCGAAGGCGTGGAAGGCCAGGTCCCCTATAAGGGTCCGGTCGGCACCGTGGTACATCAGATCATCGGCGGGTTGCGCGCCGCGATGGGCTATACCGGCTGCCGCACCATCGAGGAATTCCACAAGAAGGCGCAATTCGTGCGCATCACCGGCGCAGGCCTTCGCGAAAGCCATGTCCATGACGTGACCGTGACGCGCGAAGCCCCCAACTATCATCCCGGCGGCCAATAGCGGCGGCGGTCGGCATGTGGAAAAGCGCTGCCGCGGCCCTGGCCTTTTGCGCTTTTCCAGCCGTGGCGCAGACGGTTCCCGAATGGGCCCAGATCGAGGCGGTTGAGGTCAAGGCGCAGCCGGGCCCGGCGGTCTGGCACGTCACGCGGGGCAATTCCGAAGTCTGGGTTCTGGGGCTGGTCGGCGCACTGCCCAGAGACCTGCAATGGAACAAGCAATATCTCTCCGAGCTGTTTGACGGCGCGCGCGCCATCCTGATGCCGCCCAAGGCCAATGTCGCGCTCACCGATATTGCCTGGTTTGTGATCCGCCATGGCGGGGAATTGAGCCTGCCGCACGGGCAGTCCCTGCAAGACGGTCTGCCCGACGATTTGCGCGCCCGCTTCGAGGCTGCCCGCGATGCCGTCAGCGGCGACGCGAACGACTATCGCACCGACATTCCGATCCGGGCGGCGATGCGGCTGCAGCAGGATTTCATGAAAAAGGCCGCACTGTCCCCGCGCGAGCCGCGGCAAACCATCGACGATCTGGCGGGAGACAAGCGCATTCACAGCGCGCCCGTCACCCGCTTTGAGGCCATGGATGCGGTGCGCGATATTCTCAAATTGAATCCGCCCCAGCAGCGTGTCTGTCTGGCCCAGGCGGCGCAGGATGTGACTTGGGGCCTCGCCCATGCCGCCCCCGCGGCGCGCGCCTGGGCGGTGGGCGACATCAAGACGGTGAAAGCCAACTACAGCGAGTCGCGGCTGGGCAATTGCATCATGGCGGCGGTGCAGGCCTTCGGCGACATCGACGCGCGCAACAGCGCGGAATATGTGTCGGCCATCGATGCCGCCTTGAACCAGCCCGGCAAGACCATCGTGGTGATCGGCATGGGACCGCTGCTGCGCAAGGGCGGCGTTCTGGATCGGCTGCAGGCGCTGCACATGACCATCGAGGGACCGGCGGAGTGAGGCGCGTCCGCAAAGCGGCAAGTCGGTGTCGCACTACGCTGTCGCTAGCGAGGGACCGATTTGAGTGCCGAACGCCCGGAGCGTAAGCGGAGGGCAAGAGCGACGCATGCGCGCTCACGCTCGCATAGGGCAAGCTTTTCTAGGCTCGCGTCCGTACGCTGTCGCTACGGACCGCCAAGAAAAGCTAAGCCAACGCAGCGAGTTTGGGCGAGCGGCCCGTCAGCCCGCCAGCTTTGCCGCCTGCAACAGAAGTATGGTCTTCATGTCCACGATCTTGCCCTGCGCCACCATGGCCAGGGCTTGGTCCAGCGTCATTTCCAGCACGGTGATGTCTTCGCCTTCCTGTTCATGGCCGCCGCCCTTGGCGCGGGGCGCGCGGGAGTCGTAGTCCGCCAGGAACATCGACCCCCGTTCCTTCACGGCGCCGGGGCTGATGAAACAATGCGTCACCAGCCGCAGGTTTGAAAGGACGACGCCCGCTTCTTCCATCGCTTCGCGGGTGACGCAATCCACCGGCGTATCGCCGTCCAGCTTGCCGGCGATGACTTCCACCAGCAATTGGCGATAGCCCCATTCGAATACCGGCCAGCGGAATTGCTGGATCAGGATCACGCGGCCCTGGGCCGTATCCACGGGCAGCACGGCCGCCGCGTCGCCGATGTCATAGCTTTCGCGTTCCTGGTGCTGCCACGCGCCGTCGCTGCGCCGGAAGTCAAAACTGGCCTGGCGTAACGTGTAATAATTGCCGGACAGGATTTTCAGGCCGTGCAGCCGCACCCGGCCGGTCATGTCATCGTCACTGTTCATGGAATGTCTTTGGGCCGCTTCAGATCATGTTCCACGCTAGTCGTGGACATGCACGACTGCAAGCTTGTCCGAATAAAAGCGGTGCCAGCCGGGCGTGGCGTCCAGCAGTTTTACCACCGGGGCCTCGCGTGGAAATATCGTCCAGCGCGCATGGTGGAAGGCGAGTATCGCCGCCAGGGTGTCCTTGTCGGGCGAAATCATGTCGGCATAGTTGTGCAGGAAAATGTCGCCATACAGGTCGGCGCGGCTGTCGATGAAGGGCCTGACTCCGTTCCAGATCAGATAGCCGCCGAAACCATAGTCGTTCACAACCGGTGTCTCGCGCACAAAGCGCGGCACATGCGCCAGCGCCGAGACCGGCGACATGGCATCGTCGCCGCGCGCCACCGGCACCGCCAGGCGCACCGCGATCAGGATGAAAAAGCCCAGAACGGCGAAGCCGGCAAGCAGCGGCGCCCCGGTCTGATTTTTGGCCGGCCAGGTGCGCGCCAGCGAAGCGCTGAGCAAGATTGGTGCGGTCACGCCCAGAAGCATCTGATGGCGGCCATGGGACAGCGCCAGCCACACCAGCGCCACCAGCAGCAGCAGGCGCAGCGGCGGTACGCGTATTTTTCCGCTGCCCAGCACGAACAGGGCCGCCAGCAGTGCCAGCGCGAATGGCGAGACATGGGAGAAATCGCTGGCTTGCCATTCGCCGATGCGCGCCAGGCCCTGCATCGCCGACAGCTTCAGCGGAAACAGCAAGGTCTGAAGGCCGAACGGCGTGAGCAGGGCCGAGGCCGTAGCGGCCAGCAGAAACAGGCCCCAGCCCAGCATGACTTTTTTCGATCGCGGAGATTCGATAATCGCCTCCACGGCCAAGGCGCCCGCCAAGGCAAGACCAAAGGCGAAACTGCCATGCAGATTGGCCCATAGCGGCATCACCGCGACAAGCCACCAGGACGGCGCCACATTTCTTTCGCGCGCGGATACCAGACCGGCAGTCCAGATCGCCAGCAGTGGCAATGCCAGCACATGCGGCCGCGCCAGCAGGCTGCCTGTAACACAAGACAGACCCAGCACGACCGCCAGCAATGCGGGCGTCAGTTCCACCCGCCGGCGCACATAGTACGCCACCACACAAGCCGTCAGACCTGCGGTCGCCGCGAACAATAGATGAATGCCTGGCCAGCCCCGCGCCGCCCAGGCCCATGCCATCAGAATTTCGGACAGCCATTCCTGGGTGTGCCAAGCATGGCCCGCGACGGTGTAGGAAAAGACGTCGCTGCGCAGGACCGCGCCATGTGCCAGCATCCATTCCCCGGCACGGATATGCCAATAAGTGTCGGCGTCGTTCAGCAGGCCGGGCGCGAAAGCCGCCAGCGCGAACGCCGCCAATCCCGCGAACAGGGCGAAGACCAGGGCAGGGGAGGCGGCACGCGGCATCAAAATTGGCTTTCAGATCACCGCACACTCTATAAGAGCAATCCTCAACGCCTCCTTTCCCGCTTAACACCTTGGTTCGTCTCAAAAAATGACTGGTCCCCGATGACTCCGGCCGCCCGCCTGCAGATGGCTATCGAGATTCTGGAAGGGTTGAACAAGACCGCCCAGCCGATGGACCGCTTTCTCAGCGCCTGGTTTCGCATCCGGCGTTTCGCGGGATCCAAGGACCGCCGGGCTATCGCCGAACAGGTGTTTTCCCTGAGCCGCGCCCGGGCCCGGCTGGCGCATCGCATGGGCAGCGACACACCGCGTGCCTGGATGATCGCCGCGCTGCTGGAGTCCGGCGAGGACATCGAAAGCCTGTTCAATTTGTCCCAGGGGGGCGGCTACGGGCCCGTGCCCCTGACGGACAGCGAACGCGCCGCCATCGCCGCCGTCCCGCCGCCGGAACCCGCCTGGGTGCGGGGCGAATATCCGCAATGGCTGGAAGCCGAACTCGTCCGCGCTTTCGGCGATCGCCTGCCAGAAGAGATGGCGGCCTTCACCACGCGCGCGCCGGTGGACATTCGCGTCAACAGCTTGAAAGCCTCGCGCGACGAAGTGATCGCACGGTTGACCCAAGACGGCATCGCCTGTGCGCCCACGCCTTATGCGCCGCATGGTGTGCGCATCGCCGGCGATGCGGCCAATCTTTCCAAGTCGGCGCTGTTTGAATCGGGCGCCTTTGAGTTCCAGGACGAGGCGGCGCAGATCGCATCTGCGCTGTGCGCCGCGGCGCCCGATATGAGGGTGCTCGACCTGGCAGCGGGGGCGGGCGGCAAAAGTCTCGCCTTCGCCGCCAGCATGCGCAACCAGGGCGAGATCGTCGCCTGCGATGTGCGCGGCGAAGCGTTGTTCAAATTGGAAAAGCGCGCCGCACGTGCCGGTGCTACCATCATCAAAACCCTGCCGCTGGATCATGGCCAGCCGTCCGGTCTCTTCGACGCCGTGTTCGTGGATGCGCCCTGCAGCGGAACCGGCACCTGGCGGCGCCAGCCCGAACAACGCTGGCGGATGACCCCGGCCTGGCTGTCGGCCCTGACACAGATACAAGACCGGCTGTTGGACCAGGCCGCCCCGCTGGTCCACCCCGGTGGCCGGCTGTTCTATGCCACCTGCTCGATCCTGCCTCTGGAGAATGAAGACCGGCTGGCCGCCTTTCAGGCCCGCCATCCCGGCTTTGCCCCGCTGAATTTGGCGGAAAACTGGGCTGGGCCAGCGCCCCCCGGCCTGGGGCAGGACTTCCGCGCCAGTCCCGCCAAAACCGGCACCGACGGCTTCTATTGTGCGGGGCTCTTTAAAACCTGAAGCCCTCTTAAAATCGAAGGCCCCTTAAAATCGAAGCCCCCTTAAAATCGAAGACTGGGCCGCGAATGACGCATGGTTCGAGCCGGTCAAAATGCCGTATGGTCCCCCCATGGTCCCGCGCACGATTCCCCTCCTGGCCGCCCTGATGCTGGCAGCAAGCCCGGCGCTTGGCGCGCCCGCCAAGCCGCCCAAGCCCGAGCCGCCGGTCACGGTGGAGTCCCTGCTGACCCAGGCCCATGCCGCCGCCATCAAGGGCGATATCGAGCTGGCGCTGCGCCTGGCGCAATCGGCCATTGTCGCCAATCCGGCGCGTACCGGCTCCTATGTCGCGTTGGGCGACATCTATGCCCAGTCCGGCCAGGTGGAATTTGCGCGCAACTATTATGACGCCGCGCTGGGTATCGACCCGGCCGATTCCGGCGCCCTGAAGGCCTTGTCGGCGCTGGATCAGGCCGCCACCACGGTGAACGCAGCACGATGAGCGTTCTGGTTCTGGATTTCGGCAGCCAGGTCACCCAGCTGATCGCGCGGCGCGTGCGCGAGGCCGGCGTCTATTGCGAGATCGTGCCCTACAACAAGGCCGACGAGGCGCTGGCCAGGAAACCACAGGCCATCATCCTGTCGGGCGGGCCGGCCAGTGCAATGGAAGAAGGCGCGCCACGCGCCCCCCAAGCCGTGTTCGAAGCAGGCGTGCCGGTGCTGGGCATCTGCTATGGCGAGATGGCGATGGCCCATCAGTTGGGCGGCTCGGTCGAAGGCGGGCACACCCGCGAATTCGGCCGCGCCGACATCGTGATCGCCAAACAGTCGCCGCTGCTGGCCGGGCTGGGCGCCATCGGCGACCGCGAGCCGGTATGGATGAACCATGGCGACAAGATCACCGCCATCCCGCCGGGCTTTGAGGTGGTGGCGACCTCGGACCATTCGCCCTATGCCGTGATCGCCGACGAGAAGCGCAGGCTGTACGGCATCCAGTTCCATCCCGAAGTGGTGCACACCCCGCGCGGCGCGGAGATTTACAAGAACTTCGTGCTGAACATCGCCGGCATCAAGCCGGAATGGAACATGCACGCCTTCCGCGCCGCCATGGTGGAGAAGATCAAGCAGCAGGTCGGCAAGGGCAAGGTGATCTGCGGGTTGTCGGGGGGCGTGGACTCCTCCGTCGCAGCGGTCTTGATCCATGAAGCGATCGGCGATCAGCTGACCTGTATTTTCGTCGACACCGGCCTGATGCGGGCGGGCGAGAGCGAAGAGGTGGTGTCGCTGTTTCGCGGCCACTACAACATTCCGCTGATCCATGCCGATGCCCGCGAGATGTTCCTGACGCGGCTCGCGGGAGTGTCGGACCCCGAACGCAAGCGCAAGATCATCGGCGCCGCTTTCATCGATGTGTTCGACAAGGAAAGCCACAAGATCGGCGGAGCGGAATTCCTCGCCCAGGGCACGCTTTATCCCGACGTGATCGAAAGCGTCTCGGTCTCAGGCGGGCCCTCGGTCACCATCAAGAGCCATCACAATGTCGGCGGACTGCCGGACTTCATGAAATTGAAGCTGGTCGAACCCTTGCGCGACCTGTTCAAGGATGAGGTGCGCGCCCTGGGCCGCGAGCTGGGCCTGCCGCCCGCTTTTGTCGGCCGTCATCCCTTTCCCGGGCCCGGCCTGGCCATCCGCATCCCCGGCGAGATCACGGAAGAGAAGCTGGAAATATTGCGCAAGGCCGATACCGTCTATCTGGACGAAATCCGCAAGGCCGGCCTCTACGACAAGATCTGGCAGGCCTTTGCCGTGCTGCTGCCGGTCAAGACCGTGGGGGTGATGGGCGATGCCCGCACCTATGACCATGTCTGTGCCCTGCGCGCCGTCACCAGCAGTGACGGCATGACGGCGGACTATTATCCCTTCGAGCACAGTTTCCTGGCTAAGGTGGCGACCCGCATCGTCAATGAAGTGCGCGGGATAAACCGGGTGGTTTATGACATCACCTCCAAGCCGCCCGGCACCATCGAGTGGGAGTGAGCCATGGTCGGCGCGTACAGCGCGCCGACGCTTTGATCCGGTGGATCAAAGCGAGTGGCGAACGCCCGAGGCCTACGGCCGAGGGTAGCGCAGTGGTGAAGTTGTATTGCGCGCATCTAGCTTGAGCAAGGTGCAAGGGATAGCAGTGACCAGAAAAACGCACCCAACCCACGGCATCTCGCGCGCTTCGATGGTGATCGCGGCGATCTCGACCATCGTCGAATGGTACGACTTCACGCTTTATCTCTATCTCGCCACCGTCCTGTCGCGGGTATTTTTCGGCGGCGCGACCGGCGCGCTGGTCACCGTTCTGGCGGGCTTTGCCGTCGCCTACCTGCTGCGTCCGTTGGGCGCGATTTTCTTCGGTCATATTGGCGACAAGTTCGGCCGGCGCGCGATGATGCTGCTTTCCATGGCGATGATGACGGTGGCGATGCTGGCCACGGCGCTGCTGCCGACTTACGCCACCATCGGTGCGGCGGCCGGTTGGCTGCTTCTGTTGCTGCGCTGCGTGATCAGCTTTTCGGTGGGCGGGGAATATACCGGCGTGGTGGCCTATCTGCTGGAGGGCGCCAACACACACAAGCGCGGCTTGATCGCCTCTCTGGCCTCGGCGGCCAGCGAGATCGGGGCCCTTATCGCCGTCGGCGTGTCTGCCCTGACGGTCCATGGGTTGAGCAGGATCGAACTGGACGGCTGGGGCTGGCGCATTCCTTTCCTGATCGGCGCGGCGCTGGCGGGCGCCGTGTGGATCGCCCGCTCGGTCCTGCAGGAATCCCCCGACTTCGAGCGCCAGCGCGCCGCGGGCACCGCGCCGGCCCGGCCCCTGCGCTACACTCTGGCCCATCATCGCAAGGGCATCTTCCGCTCTTTCGCCATTTCTGCGCTGGGGTCGATCACCTATTATGTCGGCATCACCTATGTCCCAGCTTTCCTCACCTCGGCGGGGGCGCTGACGGAGGGTTCCTCGCTGTGGTTGTCCACGCTTGCCGCGATTGTCGTCATCGCGGTCACGCCGCTGGTGGGCGCGCTGTCGGACCGGTGGGGCCGCAAGCCCGTGCTGCTTGCGCTGGGCTTGTTGAGCACGGTTCTGCCCGCGGCCATGTTCTCGCTGATGGCCAGCGGCTCGGCGCTGCGGGCGCTGTTCGGCGCGGTCATCCTGGCCGCCGTCGCGGGCGGGGTCAGCGCGGTGGGCGCGGTCGCCACCGCCGAGCAATTCCCCGGCGAAGGACGGCTGAGTGGCCTTGCCCTGGGAACAACCACCGCCACGGCCGTGTTCGGAGGGCTTACGCCTTGGCTGGCGCAGCTGTTGGTGGAACGCACCGGCTGGCCGGTCATGCCGGGTGTGATGATCGCCCTGGTGGGGATCATCGTGCTGCCGGTGCTTTGGACCATGCCGGAAACGGCGCCGCTGGGTAGCCGGCAATAGAGGAAGCGGCGGTCCGGTTTGAGCGCGATACGCCCCGGGCGTATGGTCGCGATAATGGAAAGAGAGGCGCATCACGATGACAAACATCGAAACCACCATCGTCGTCGAAACCGGCCTCGGCAAATATCAGGTCGAGGCGCGGGTGGGCGACGCGGCCTTCCTGATCGATGAGCCGGTTGCTGCCGGCGGCCTGGGGACCGGGCCCAATCCCTATAACCTGCTGAGCGCGGCGCTGGGCGCCTGCACCACCATGACCATCCGGCTTTATGCGGGCCGCAAGGGCTGGCCGCTTGCCCGCGTGCGCGTGGCGGTCAAGCACAGCCGCACCGACCTGAATGCGCGCGATGTATTTGAGATGGACATCGCGCTGGAAGGCGATCTGAACGAAGCCCAGCGCGCGCGTCTGATGGAGATCGCCGAGCGCTGCCCGGTGCATCTGACCTTGGCGCGCGGCTCGGAGGTGCGCAATGTCCTGCTGCCGCCGCCACCGCCGGTCCCCAAGCTGGAACCGATAGACGGCCCGGCACATATGGAATGCATGCGGGAAGCCTGCGGCGATTGAGGCCGGTTTGCGACCTGGGGATATTGCCCCTGTCGCCGTATCTCCCATCATGGCGGATGGCGATTCTGCTATCGCGGGGTATGATCGCGGTTATGTGCGGCAAGTTCACGACAAGGCTTTCCTGGACCGAGTTGGTGGATTGGGCCTGGACGCCAGCCGCTGCGGATGACCCCTCTCTGACTTTGCGTGTCATGAACGATGTCTCGGTCATCTTGCTTGACATCGTGGCGGGCCGGCGGCGGGTGGTGCCGATGCGCTGGGGCTTTCCCCATCCCACCGACTGGCGGCGGCCGCAGCCGATCCATGCCCGGGCCGAAACCATAGACACGACAAAAGCCTTCGCGCAGGCTTTCCGCGACGGCCAGCGCGGCATCGTCCTGATGGAGACTTTCAACGAAGCGCCTGATATCGAGGGACCCACAATTCAGCACGTCATAACGCCCGGCGGGGAGAGCATGCTGGCCGCTGCGTTCGTTTGGCGGCGTTTCGAGATATCCGGCCAACCGATGCCAATGTTTGCCTGCGTCTTGGCAACAGTACCGGCCAACAAACTCATTGCGACCTTGCCGACTGACAGAATGCCAGCATTCCTTGCGGCAGAAGATTGGGGAAAGTGGTTGGGCGAGGAGCCATGCTCCCTGGACGAAGTAAAGGCTTGCCTGAAGACCGTGGAAGGTGTGCGCTGGACCATGGCGAAGGAAGAACGGACCGCCAAGCGGGCCCGGCCGATGGTTTCCGATCCCACCGGCCTTTTCTGAGGGAAAGACGCGCATGAAAATCCATACCGATGATTTCCGCGTCCGTCCCGGCAAGAAAGTACAGCTGGACAAATGGCCCACCAAAGTCCGGCGCGTCTACAATTCCAAGGCGCAATATGAGGAGATGCTGCGCGCCCATGTCGGGCGGCTGGATGAGCTGCAGCAGAGTCTCTATGCCTCAAACCAATATGCGATGCTGTTGATTTTCCAGGCAATGGACGCCGCCGGCAAGGACGGGGTGATCCGTCATGTGATGTCGGGCATCAATCCCCAGGGCTGCCAGGTCTTCAGCTTCAAGCATCCCAGCCCCGGCGAACTGGCGCATGATTTTTTGTGGCGCACCACCCGCAATCTGCCGGAACGCGGCAAGATCGGCATCTTCAACCGTTCTTATTATGAGGAAGTGCTGATCGTGCGTGTACACCCGGAGATTCTGCGGGGCGAAAACCTGCCCAGCAACGGTGCGCATGTCTGGGACCACCGATTCCGCTCCATCAAGGGTCTGGAGCGGCATCTGCAAACCAACGGCACGCGCATCGTCAAATTCTTTCTGCATCTGTCGAAAGAGGAGCAGCGCAAACGCTTTCTGGCCCGCATCGACGAGCCGGACAAGAACTGGAAATTCAGCACCGGCGATGTCGAGGAACGCAAGTTCTGGAAAGACTATATGCACGCCTATCAGGAGTGCCTGTCGGCCACCAGCACCAAGGAGGCGCCCTGGTATATCGTCCCCGCCGACGACAAGCAGAATGCCCGGCTGATCGTTTCGCAGATCCTCCAGGACCGGCTGGAAAGCCTCAACATACGCATCCCTCCGGCCAGTCCCGAACGGCGGCGGGAATTGCAGGCCATTCGCAAGCGGCTGGCCCACGATTGAGCTTTAGCCGCGCTGTCCCATTTTGGGACAGTGCGAATGCGGCCCCTGAGCTGGCATGGAACATGAAGTGTCGCACCCGACCCATCATGTCCCTGATGGCGAAGGAAAGCCTATTATGTCCGCCAAGACCCTGATGTTCCTCACGTCTGCGCTGGCGACGGCCGGCCTGGTGGTTGAGCCATTGGCGGCCAATGCCCAGGGTATGAGCCAGATTGGCACATGGGGCAGGCCGATGGGCGCGGCTGTTTCAAACCTGACCTGTGACGGCCTGCCTGGCGTCGGCAGTATCCGGCCGATGAACCTGCCGCAGACCCCGGGCGTGGGCACCATGAACGCCTTCCACCCCAACATGGTTCCGGGCGTGCCCCCCAGCATCAGTGGCAGTGCCGGTTTCAGCAAGCCGCTCAATATCTTCAACCATGCCGGCGACGGCATGGGCGCGGATTCCGGCAACCGCAATTTCAACTACGGCCGCCCCGACACCAATCGCGGCGCTTTCGGCGGCCGCGCGCTGAATGTGATGACCGGAAGCGAGCACGGCACCAGCGATGTCACGCAGCCGATGAATGTGGAGACCGGCCATCGCAGTTTCGGACTTTCTGGCGGCAACAACGCCTATGGCGGGAACTCGGGGGGCCACGGCAGCCATCCCGGTTACAATATCGACAATTCCAAGCGGATCGATGTCAACAACAACATCACGCTCAACAAGAATATCGACAATTCCAAGACTGTGAATGTCTACAAGCCGGTGACGATCAATAACACCATTGACGCCTCCAAGAACATCAGCATCACCAAACCGATCAGCATTTATAAGCCGGTATCGATCACAAACAATATCGATGCGTCGAAGACCATCAACATCACCAAGAATATCGACGCCTCCAAGAATATCGAGATCAACAAGTCGATCGATATCACAAAGACCAATATCTTCAATTTTGGTGGCCACGGGCACGGCAACGGCAATGGCGGCAGCAACAATAACAACAATAATAATAACAACAACAACAACAATAATAACAACAACAACAACAACAATAATAACAACAACACCAATACCAACAGCAACAATAACAACAACACCAACACCAACAGCAATAACAACAGCAATAACAACAGCAACAATGTCACGACCACGAACAACAGCAATTCGACGTCGGATGCCGCAGCGCTGGCGCTTGCCGCGGCGATCGCGCAATTGAATTCAACGATCCAGAATACCAACAACAACAATTCACAGGGCGGAAGCGCCACCAGCAGCAGCACCGGCAATGTCACCAACGTCACGGTGATTGGCGCCACCGCAACCGGCGGCAATTCGACGGCCGAAGGCGGTGCGGGCGGTGCGGGTGGCGTCGGCAATGGCGGCGCGGGCGGTGTCGGCAATGGCGGGTCCAGCGAGGTCGACGTCAATGCATCGTCGAGCGCGGACAATCACAGCACTGTCACCACCACGGGCGGCAGCGCCAACACCACTGGCGGCACGCTGACTCAGACGGCGACCAACGCCCCGACCAATACGTTCAATCCCAACCTCACCTACACGCCCAGCAACAGCTATTCGCCCAGCAACACCTACACGCCGACCAATACCGTCAACGTCACGAACACCAATTCCAATACCGGCTCGGGCACCACCTCCACCCTGCCGCTGCAGCTGACGATCGACAATTCGGCCAACAATTCGGCCAACAATTCCTCGCAGGCCAATCAGACCGTGGGCGACACCACCGCGACGGGCGGCAGCAATTTCAACAACCAGACCAACGACCAGACCAATACCAACAGCGCGACCGGCGGTGCGGGCGGCAATGGGTTCGGCGGCTCAGCCACTGCCAACGATACCGGCACGGGCACGACGCCGAACATTTCGCTCATCGTGACCGGGACGGGCGGATCCTCCAGCGTGGGCGATACCACGGCCACCAGCAATCAATCCCAGACCGGCACCGTCACCGGCACGAACACCAATACCGGGACAAACACCAACACGGCCAATCCGACCAACACGTTCACACCGGCCAATACGAATACCGCCAACCCGACCAACACATTCAACCCGATCTTCACGCCCACCAATACCAATACGGCCCAGGGCGGTCAGGGCGGACAGGGCGGACAGGGCGGGGCAGGCGGTACCGCGACGGTGTTTGTGCTGGGCACCTCGAGCGGCGGCGGCTCGAGCACGCCTCCGATCACCATCACGATCGATGCCTCCAGCGATGCCTCAGGCGCGTCGGTCGGCAACACCACGGCCACCGGCACGGGCGGTAGCAGCACGGCGACGGCCAATCCGGTCGTCACTGCCACGGGCGGCGCCGGCGGTTTTGCGCAAGGCGGCAACAGCGGCGGCAACAGCTTCACTGCCAATCCCACGAACACCAATACAAGCTCATCCAATCCAACGCAGACCAACACCCAGACCGCCCAGGGCGGCAATGGCGGCTTTGCCGTCGCCACCAGCGGCCCGGTGACCGGCACCGCGAACGCCACGGGCGGCTTGGGCCAAGGCGGCAACGCGAGCAACACCAACAATTTAGACAACAGCGCAAACGGTACCGGGATTGGTACCGGAACGGGCGGTAACGCCACGGCGAACGGCACGGGCGGCAATGCCACCGGCACGGGCGTCGGTGCGGGAACCGGCGGCAACGCCACCAATTCCAATACCAATGCAAACGCCAATAACACCAATGCGGCTTCGAACAGCAACGCCAATGCGGCAGGCACGGGGATTGGTCAGGGCTTCGCCAATGGCAACGCGGCGGCCAACCAAAATCAGAACAACGCCAACAGCAATTTCAACAACCAGAACCAGGCCCAGAACAACGCGAACAACAACAATTTCTCGGGCAACAACCAGAACTTCAACAACAATGCCAACAACAACGCCAATACCGGATACAACAACAACTTCGCCACCAGCTATTCGAACTACGCCATGGGCGGCGGCGCTGTAGGGTTCGGTCAGGGCGCCTACGGCTACTATCAACCCGGCGGCCCCTATGGCGCCTATGGCTATGCCCGTCCGGCCCTGCCAGGCAGCGGCGTGGCGGGCGCGCAAGGCGCTGTCTCCGGCGGCAGCGTCAGCGGGCAGTGCCGTTTTGCCGACACCACGGTGATCAAGGCGATTCATGCGATTTGTCTTTCGGCGGACGGCCATCAGTTCCCGGCTTCACACATGATCGGCGATACCTGGATCAACAGCGGTTATGAAGGTGAGATCGCGCGTTGTCTGCCCGGATCGGTCCTCAAAGTGATGGTCGGTTCGGTGATGATGAGCAATCAGGGCTTGGCCGTATCGCTGAATGACGCGCAAATCCTGTCCTGCGGTCCCCGTCAGGCCGTGCGCCACTATAAAGACGGCATGCTCAAATGCGCCGTCGCGCAAAAAGTGCCGGACTGCACCGAGCGCACCAACCTGCGCAAATGGGGTACCGGCGACATGTTCTTCACCTATGTCACGCGCGTCTGCCTCGACCTGAAGCGCGAGATGGTCGGCGGCATGAGCCAGGTCAGCCCATCCTACAGCTACCAGATGACCCCGGAGCAGCGGAACATGGCGGCGGCCGCCGCCGCGGCCAAGGCCCGTGAGCTGCGTCAGTCGGGGATGGCCGGCGGCGTGGGCGGTTGATTGCCCGTTCCGATCACGCAACTTTCCGCCGGCACCGGCACATCGCGGGTGGCGGCGCCGGCCCCCTATAAAAAACCGCTATCTTTAGATACTTTGAGCATGTGATCTCAGCTCATGCTAGGGGACGCCGTGAGGCTCGAAACTTACGGAATGACAGCCGCGCCCCCAGGCGTTCGCGCTTTATTTGACCGGCAGACGCGGCCGGAGGGGCGCTGGGACTGGTTTGAGATCCTTGCGGGCACCACGCTGTCCGGCACGGAACGGGCCAGTGTCGCCGCCTTGATCGACACGAACGGCCTGGCGGTGTCAGCCGTGCCGGTTGTGACGGTGGAGGGGCGGGTGGTACGAGGACTCACTTCGCCGTTTACGACCCTTTTCGCGGTCCCGCTGGGCAGCGAACAGCATGCCAGGGCGCTTGGAAAGCTGCTCGCCGCCAAGGTGGGCGGCACCTTGCGGCTGGACGCTCTGGACAGCGCCGACACTGCATTCAACGCATTTCAGGAGGGGCTGGTGGAAGGTGGTCTCGCCGTCACACGGTTCCAGCATTTCGTGAACTGGTTCGAGCGGATCGACAATTTCTCGGACTATTGGAACAGCCGGGGATCAAGGCTGAAGTCGACGGTCAAGCGAAAGGCGGCGTCGTTGCAGCGCGCGGACCGGCTGATGTTCGAACAGATCGACATGGTGTGCGACTGGCGTCGGGGCGCTGAGATTTACAAGAAGATCTACGCCGGCAGCTGGAAGCCGGCTGAGCCCTTTCCCCATTTCATTGATGCCATGCTGGAAAAATTGGGGCCATGCGGTGTGGCCAAGCTGGCTGTCGCCCGGATCGACGGTGAGCCTGTGGCGGCGCAGATCTGGCTTGTGCTCCAGGGCCGGGCAACGATATTTAAGCTGGCGCACAATCCCGCTTTTGACCGTCAGTCGCCTGGCACGCTCATCACGCACTGGTTCCTGCGCCTGTTGTTCGAGCAGGAGGGAGTAAGAGAGGTGGATTTCGGCAGGGGCGACGACACGTATAAACGGCAATGGCTGTCTCAAAGCCAGTATCGCCAAGGGCTTTTGGCAGCCAATCCTCGCACTCTTAAAGGATTATTGTCTGTTGCCGTCGATATTCTGCCCGCCAAGCTTATAAAAAGTCTGCGTCAAAGGGGCAATAGGGACACCGCGATGGTTTCGATCTCGCATGACGATCGAATGAAAAGTGGAACGTCATGACCACGCCGCTGCTCGTCTGGGGACATGAAGTCGCGTTTGTTGCGTATGCAGTTTTCGCGCTGATCGTTGCCGTGCGCAGCTCCCGGACTTTGCTTGCCGCGCTCTTTCTGACTTTCATGCTGGCGACCGCGGCCTGGGCCCAGTCCTTCGTGGCGGTCTATCTGGGATACGCGCCCGTCTGGCTGGAAGGGGTCATGAGCACGGCCCGCGACGCCGTATGGCTGGGCATTGCGCTGGCGCTCATGCAGCGCCACGCCAAAGACACCAATTATTTCCGGGCGCTCACGGCCGTGGCGGCGCTGCTGGTGGGTTTGCAAGTTGTGCTCGGCATGGACGATCTGATGGTCGGCGCCTTCGCCGGCGTACAGATCGATGTCACGCTTGTTCGCGTGGCGATGACGATATTGGGCTTTATCGTCGTTGAAAATGTCATGCGCAATGCGTCCCGGGGAGAATTATGGGCACTGAAGCACTGGGCGATCGGCTTCTCCGCGGTTTTGGCGTTCCAGCTTCTGTATCGCGTCCCTGAATTTTTGACCCATCGCCCGGATCTAAGCCTGGCGGTCGCAAATCCGATAGTCTACATCGTCGCCCTGCCGTTCTTTGTGGTGAGTTCCACGCGGCTTCCCCAACTTAAAGTGCGCGTTCACTCATCGCGGACATTTATTTTTCATTCCACCACGCTGATCGCCGTGGGCATCATGCTGCAGGGCATCGCGCTGGCGTCTTGGTATGTGCGAACCTATGGCGGCTCCAACGGCACGGCGCTGGCGGTCATTGTCGCGTTCAGCGGCGTCGCGGCCATTGCCGCCATACTGGTGTCGTCGGGGGCACGATCGCGCTTTCGCCGATTCATCAACGAGAATTTCTTCAGTCTGAAATACGACTATCGTGTGGAATGGGAAAAGGCCATCCGCGAGCTTGCCGCCAGCCCGGGCCAGGACACACCCGAAAGGGTGTTGCGCATTTTGTGCGATCTGATGGATACTTCAGGCGGCGCAATCTGGCTCTATCGTGAAAGCTGGCGTCAATTCATTCCCGTCGCAAAGCGCGGCGACACGGCGGTCATCTCGCCCGTTCCAGAAAACGACCCACGCGTTGAGGCCCTGCGTTCGAGAGATGAGGCATTTGCCAGCTTCGAGGAGGGCGCAGGCGACGGGGGCAATCTGTTTTCGCCCTGGCGCCGCTTCGTCGACAATGCCTGGATCGTTGTGCCCATGCGCTATCGTTCGGCAGTCGCGGGCTTTGCCATTCTCAACCGGCCGCGCGCTCCCAGAACCCTGGACTGGGAAGATCAAAGCCTCTTGCGGTTGGTCGCCATGCAACTTGCCGCGTATCTGGTTCAGGAGGAAACCGCCCAGTCGCTGGCCGACGCCCGCCAATTGGAGGATTTCAACAAACGCTTTGCCTTTGTCGTGCACGACATCAAGAACACGATCGGGCAGCTGCGTCTTTTGGTATCGAATATTACGAAGTTCGGTGACGAAAAGGAGTTCCGCGACGATATGGTGATTACCCTGGGAAATTCGGTGGAACGGCTGGAGGGTATGCTCAAAAGCCTCACCGTGGTCGGAGAACGGCGTCCTGTCAACGGAGCTGACTACCAAGTCATTGATTTGACTAACTTTCTTGAAAAGTTTACCAAAGAGAAATGCTCGCTGGGGCACACTATCGTCCTGAACGCCAATCTTTCAAATACTTCGCTAGTTCGGACGGATTTCGATATTTTGCATCGCGTACTTGAACATGTTGTTTCCAATGCCCTCGAGGCCAGCGCCGCCGGGGTGGCCGTCACTATCGATGTGTCGGCCGGCACGGGCACGCTTCAGATCGCAGTCTCGGACCAAGGATCGGGCATGACGCAGCAATTCATCAGCGAGGAGCTTTTTAGACCGCTCAAGACCACCAAGCTCGGAGGATTTGGTATCGGCAGTTATCAGGTTCGCGAATTGATGCGCGATTTGGACGGTGACGTGACCGTTGAAAGCGCAGTTGGTCAGGGGACCCGCGTGACACTTTCGATGCCGCTTGTACGAAAAACAGTAGGGATATGAAAAAGACAGCACCCGAACCAGTCGCGACGGTCCAGCAGGAAGAACATCGCGTTCTTCTGGTGGAGGACGATGTCGGCCTGCAAAAGCAGATGCGGTGGGCCTTGTCGCCATACATCGTTGACGTGGCCGGCAGCCGCCTCGAGGCGTTGGACAAGATTTCGGCCGCCAAGCCCTATCATGTCGTGGTGCTCGACCTGGGTCTGCCGCCGGATGAGAACAGCGCGAGCGAGGGGCTCAAGGCGTTGGATGAAATCTTGAATTTGACGCCTCAAACCAAGGTCATTGTCGCAAGCGGCAATGTGGAACGCGCCAATGCCGTCCGGGCGGTCGCCAAGGGCGCTTTCGATTTCGTCGCCAAGCCGCTCGACAGTGAAGTCCTCAAGATTATCATCGATCGCGCGATCCGCATGCACGAGCTGGAAGAGGAAAACAAGCAGCTGCGGGAACATTCCGCCCGCGCGACCGACGGGCTGGTATACGGCTCGGAAAAAATGGCGCAGATCGCGCAAGTTCTCGATCGCGTCGGGCCGATGGATGTCAGTGTCATGCTGATCGGCGAAACAGGCACCGGCAAGGAAGTGCTGGCGCGTGCATTGCACCGGCTTTCCCCCCGCAACACCCAGCCTTTCGTCGCGATCAATTGCGCCTCCATTCCGGAGAACCTGCTGGAAAGCGAACTTTTCGGGCACGAAAAGGGCGCCTTCACCGGCGCCATCAAGCGGACCCACGGCAAGTTTGAAATGGCCGACAATGGAACGCTCTTTCTGGATGAAATCGGCGACATGCCGCTGCCCTTGCAATCCAAGCTGCTGCGCTTTTTGCAGGAGCGGCGCCTGGAGCGGGTGGGTGGACGCGAATCCATCACCGTCAATGTGCGGCTGGTCACGGCGACCAATCAGAAGCTGGAAAAATTGATCGCCGAGGGGCGGTTCCGGGAAGATCTGTATTACCGGATCAACGATGTCCGGATCGATTTGCCCGCTCTGCGGGAGCGTGAGGGCGATCCTGTACTATTGGCTCAGTATTTCCTCAACGGCTTCAACAAGACCTATTCCAAGCATATTTCCGGCTTCACCGAAGACGCGCTGGCGGCATTGTCGGTCCATCCTTGGCCGGGCAATGTCCGGGAACTCGAGAATCGCGTGAAGCGTGCGGTGATTATGGCCGAGAACAAGCGCATCACCGCGCAGGATCTGGATTTGGGCGACATCAAGACCGGGGACCGCGACCTGAACCTGCGAAAAGAGCTGGCCAAGGTCGAAAAACGGCTTGCCACGGAGGCGTTGGCGCTGTCCGATGGAAATATTTCCAAGGCGGCCAAGCTTTTGGGCGTCAGCCGGCCGCACTTCTATAGCTTGATCGGCCACAGCTAGTGGACAATCATCGGGGGGACATGTGAGTTATCACGTCGATTGGAATTCCAAGAAAATCTTGCGCCGCGCATTTGTTTACGCCGCAATATTGGGCTGCGCGATTGTCCCGCATCACGCTTTTGCCGATGTTGCGCCTTTGCCTTCCGGCTTGGGCAGTTCCGGCGGCACGAACAGTACGATCGTCGATAAGCTGCTCTCCGATTCCCAGAAGGCGATCAAGAGCGGAAACATCCGGCTCGCACTGATCAATCTGAAAAATGCGGTCAGTGCCGCCCCCCATAACGGTGTGGCGCGCGCACAATTGGGGACGCTCCTTCTCGCGATTGGAGACGAGCCGGGAGCCGAGCGCGAGCTTCGCCAGGCGCGAAAAGACGATGCGCCGGCACTTGTGGTCTTGCCGCCGCTGTTCCAGGTCATGCTGTCACGAAACGAAGACCAATTGCTGCTGGATCAGTTTCCAGATCCAGGTGCGGCCCCGAAAAATCCGGCGGCCGCAGATATTCTCAAGGCTCGCGCGCTTGCGCTTCAGGGTTTGAAAAGGCCGTCGGAGGCTGTCGACGCGATGGATCGCTCACTGGCGCTGCGGCGGGATGTATCCGGATTGCTCACCCGCGCCCGGCTATCGCAGTCGCAGGGAAATTCTTCCGATGCCATGAAGTTCACGGATGAGGCCATCGCAAAAGCGAATGATCCGTCAGCGATGCTCTACAAACTTGGCATGTTGGTGGCCAATCATGACAATGTCGCGGCGTTAAACCTGGCCAATCAGCTGCTGGCGAAATATCCCGGTAACCTGCTGGGGCGATTTGGGCGCATTGAGGCGTATCTGGCGCTGAAACAGGATGCCAAGGCGAAAGAAGAGGTCGACAGCATTCTTGCCAAGAATCCCAATGCTCCCATGGGTATCTACTACAAGGCGCTGCTTCTGTCCCGGTCGGGCGACGCAAAGGCAGCCTGGAGTTATGCGCAAAACCTCCCTGAGGAATTCAAAGACACCCAGCCGCGCGTGGCAGTCATGATATCGCAAATGGCGATTGATTCCGGCAATGAAGAGACCGGCGCCGCCTTATTGAACCGTGTTTTGACGAAATATCCGGACTTGGTCGTTGCGCGTGTGCATTTGGCGACGATCCGTCTGAAGCAGAACAGCCCCGGGGCTGCCCTCGAAGTGCTCTATCCGGTCCGGGAGTCTTCGGATCCCGCGGTCATTGGATTGCTCTCCAATCTCTATCTCAAGCTGCAGCGTAACGACGAGGCCCTCGATGCGCTCAAAAGATTGGATGTGGCCACCAAGGGCAGGGTCGATGTCAAACGTACGATCGCGCTGCTGGAAATCCAGATGGGCCAGTTGGACCAGGGGATCAAAGACCTCAGCCAGGCCGTGTCCCGCGATCCCACCAATCCATCCCTGGTCGGACCGCTCATCAATGTACTGGCCCAGGCCCGGCGCTTCCCGGAGGCTCTTGCGATTGCCGACAAGCTGGGATCCGACCCCAAAAGGCGCTCCGCCGGACTGGTATATCGGGGTGCGATATTAAGTCTGCAGCATGACAATGCCGGTGCATTGTCGGCGTTTGACAAGGCCGTCAAGAACGATCCCGGCAACATCGAGGCGTTGTATTCGCGGGCGGAGTTTCTGGCGACCCTGCAGCGGCCGGCCGAAGCCAATCGCGATCTGCGGGCGATTCTGGCGCTGGACGTCAAGAACATGCCGGCGCTGATGAAACTGGCGGAGATAGCCGCATTGCAGGGCGCGGACCAGAGCGTGCAGAGCATATTGGGACGGGCGATTGCGTCTTCGCCTGGGGACGCCACACCAAGACTTGCCCTCATGCGCTATTTGGGCGTTCGTCATAAGTTCAAGGAGGCCATGGCGGCGGCCAACGATCTGCTGCGGGTTCAGCCGAACAATACAGAATGCCTGATCTTCGTGGGCCGGTTACAATTCGCGTTAGGGCAAAAGAAGGAATCCATAGGGACATATCGCCGGCTGGTGACTCTCATGCCGACCAATTCCACGCCACAAGTATTGCTGGGCAGTGCCCTGTCCGCAAACGGTGACCGCGCGGGCGCGTTGCGTGCCATGGAGACCGCGGTCAAGCTCAGCCCCAATGCCGCCGACGTGAAGATGGCTCAAGTCAATATGCTGATGGCGCAGGGCAGTGTGGATGCCGCGGTGGCATCGGCGCGGTCGTTCCGGACCTCCAGTCCGGGGACGGAGGGCGATGTCTTGCTGGCGGACACGCTGGAGAAGGCCAAGTTGCGCGACGAGGCGGTCTCGGTGCTCAACAAGAGCCTGTCCGACAAGCCCAACAGGGCTGTGCTGCTGCGTTTGACTCGCTTGGCCGTACAGGCGAACGACCAAAAGCGCGCCGGCGAGCTGATGGCCAATTGGCTTTCGAGCAATCCGGCGGACAATGTCGTGCGGACGGAATATGCCACCTTGCTGATGCAGCAGGACGACAACGCGCGCGCGACCGCCCAATATCAGATGATTCTCAAGCAGGATCCGAACAATGTCATTGCCCTGAACAACCTGGGATGGTTGCTCCAGACCAGCGATCCAAAGCGGGCGGTTTCCCTGCTCACGCTGGCACAGAAGCTTTCGCCGAATGCGGCCGATGTGGTCGACACGTTGGGCTGGGTGAAGTTGCAACAGAAGGATGTCGCGGGCGGTCTGGACCTGCTCAACCGGGCGCATACATTGCAGCCGCAGGACGCGGAGATCACCTATCATCTGGTGGTCGCCTTGGATGCCAACGTCCAGCGTGAATCCGCGCGCCAACTGCTCAAGACCCTTCTGGCGAGCGGTGCGACGTTCAAGGACAAACCGGCTGCAGCCAAGCTGGCTGCCGATTGGCACTAGACGAAATCTACCGGTCCGGCGCGGCGGCAAAGCTGCGAAACACCCGGTACAGTTTTCGCGCGGTGCGCTCGGCGATCAGGAGCGGCCTGTCTCTTTGGGCGCGGCACCACACCATGGTTCCCATGGGCCGCCCGAGTCTGGCCTTGTAAGCGGCGTCGCCTGCCAGGAAGTCATAGACCTGCATGCCGCAGCTCCTGGCCTGGTCGATGGCCATGGCGTGCGCAATCAATCCCGGCCGGTGGCGGTTGTCGTCGATATAGCAAAAGCCGCTTTGGTAGTTATAGGCCCGGGCGCCATATTGGAAATTGTACAAATAACCCAGAACCTGGCTTCCGGCAGCAAGTTCCAGCAACGCTACCTGCGCCTCGCCGGCCGGGGTTGAGATGAGTTCGCGGTGAAAGCTGCGCGAGAATTGGCTCGCAAACGCGCCGGGCTTGTTTCGTCTTTGCCAGGTGGTGGTGTGCAGGGACACCATCTTTTCAAAAAAATCCAGGGCCTGGCGCGTGTCCGCGGCGCGCTCCAGCCTGAGTGGTCCAATACGTTCCGCGAAAGCGCGGGACTGGCGCAGTTGCGCACGCTGATTGGCCGAAAGCGCGTCCTCCCATTGAGCAGGCGGGGCCGCGGCCGACAAATCGACACCGAAATGCTGCGAACGGCGGTCCGTTTCGACATGCAGCCCGGTTAATTCGACGGCGGAAATCAATTCGCAAGAGACGCCGCCCAAGATGATTTCGTCCCAACTGGGATCGGTGGACTGCAAGGACCGCAGGATTTCCACGACCAGGTCCGGGTGCGCGGTGCGTGCGATCAGAAAGCTATTGTATTCGATCGTCAGCGCATCGAAATCCGCGATACCGGTCTCGTGCAGATAGAGCTGGTTGACGGAAAGAAAGTGGCGCCTGCGCCGCAACGGGGTCAGCAACCCCAAGGCGACAACCCCATCGCCGTCCATGGCCTTGACCAGCAGCGGCCGCATGCCTGTGGTGCGAAGCCAGGTCCCTATCCACCGCCAAGACAGGAAAAAGTTTCCGTCCGCGCGCGACTCCAGTTCCATCCAGTTGGCCGCCAATTCGGTCAAGTCGTAGGAGCTGGAGATTTCTGTTTTCATCGGCGTCGGGCGCTAGCCAAGTCCACGAATGATCCATGGACCAATGAAATTCGCGACAGGCAGCGGCAGTCTCTTCCAGGCTGCGATGAAAAGACTGTATTTGGGATTGAGAGGGTTCTTGTCCGGCATCGTCTGGCCCGCCAGGAAATGATACTCATATTCCAGCCATTCGGGTGCAAAACCCCAATTTTTCTTGAAGGCGAAGGCGCCGGTGCCCGCCTTGCTCCGCCCGAAATCGAACCGGCGATAGCCACGCTGCGCGGCGCGGCGCATGACCTCCCAGTACAGAAAGTCGTTGGCTCCGGTACGGCGGGCACCGGCCGTGCCGCCGCCATAATAGGGAAGAACGGCATCCTTGTGATAGAAATTCAGGACGGCGCTGACCGGTACGCCGTCATCGCGAATGACGACCGCATCGCAATCCGGCCCGAACGCTTTTTTCAGCGCCGCGAAATAACGCTTGGCGAAAACCGGCGTTCCCAGATTGCGGACGCTTTCCGCATAAACGCGGAAGACGTCATCCACGCCGTCCGAAACCTCACTGACCAGCTTGCTTTCCAGAGCCTTGCGCACGACCGCTCTTTGCTTGCGGGGGATCGCGAGCAGATTTTCCTTGTCATCGGCACTGAGGGATCCGGAAAATGTCGCATACAGGTCCTTGCGGACGGTCCAGCCGGCTTGCCGCGCACGCCGGCTGCGAAATTCGACATAGGGAGAAGCTGTTTGCGTCTGGATCGAAAGCGCGGCCGAAACCAGGGCGCTTGCGGCCTGCTCGTCGGACGCAATCGGCCCGCCTTCGACACAGAATGGCGCGGCTATCAGCGCATTCCCGAACAGCGCACTGCGTTGATACACCAGAGGCAGAATCCCCACGACGTCGCAGCCACGCTCGGCGATGAGATAGCGCGGGGTGAGGCGGAATATGTCCCGGAAAATGCCGTGCCATCCGCTGCGATGAAAGAAGGTTCCTTCGGCATGGGATTGCACAAAGCCATCCCACCGCGGCACGTCCCGCACTTCCATGGGCCGGACGGTCAGGGCAAGGTCACTGTCGCGGCCGGGCTGTTGCGTCGCAGGAAACCCCGGCTGCACAAGATGACCTATAGCCTGTGGCTCACGCCAAGCGTGATGCGCACATCGTTCAGGCTCCCGGTAAAGGGCGAAAGCTTCTGAAGGGACGAAGAAGACATCCGGTCGACGTAATCGGTGCGGAAATAAACGCTGGTGTCGGGCGACAGCGAATAGCTGAGCTGCCCGTTCACCGTGACGACCTGCGCATGGCCACCCAACTGCTGATAGTCGGAATAGCCGCCTCCAATCGTGCCGATCAAAAGCCGTGTGATGTCACGCGACACTGATGCCTGTGTGCCCCAGGAATTGGTCGTAGCCGGCCCGATGAAGACTCCGCTGATCTGGGTGAGCCGTTCGCCATAAACGCTGACATAGGCATGCGTGCGTTCAAAGTCCTCCATAAAGGAAAGGCTCAGACGCTGAGTTCGCCCGATCGTTTGATTATAGTTGGAGCTGCCGATGGGTTGGGCGCTAAAGTTAGCCAGGGACGATGCCGACCCATTGGCGTAGATATCTGACACCGAAGTCAGCGTGCCATTGGTAGTGGCTGTCAGTTGGGACAGGTTGCTGAGCAGCTGGCCCTCAGGCGTCTGGATGCCATCGGTTGCAGATCCAGTAATGGCCGTGGTGGGGCTGATATTGTAGCGAAGGCTGCCCAGATAGCTGGCGCTGTTGTACTTTTGTCCCGCCTGAAATTCGAATTGCAAGTCTTCGTAAGTGATGCCAATTCCACCCATGCCGACCGGACCGGAGACGTCCTTGTTCAGGGGGCTGGTGTTGGAAATCGCGTCATAACCGCCGGTCGCCAGCAAGGCAAACTCGCGGGTGATGGCGAAACGGAACGTACCAATGCCCGCTTTTTCGGAAAAGAGGCTCTGAGTGCGGCCTGTTTCGCTGAAAATACCGACCGCGGTCCAATTCAGGCGGCTGAAATCGGGGCCGCTGGCGAGTTTCTCGGTGAGGGTGCGCATCACCGTATCCTGCGGGCCAGGCAGTCCGGGTATGCCCGGAAAGCTACTGGTGCCGGCAGGGTCCGTGAAATAGGCGCTGCCATAGGTCGCGTTTGTATCCGATGTCGCGAAATCTTCGATGTGAAACGTCAGGTCGGGGCCTACGGAAAAGCCATAGCCGTTGCGAAAACCGCCGGGCGCCACATTGTTGTTCGCCGTCAAGACCCCTGAATTGCTGACCAGGACGGGTTGGGCAAAGGCTCTACCCATGAAGGTCAAATAATCGGGTATCGCTAAGACGGTACCGACGGCATCCAGGTTGTTGGTGAACTGCGTGGTTTGTGTGCCGCGCGCATAGTAGTAGACGCTGCCGGAATAGGTGGCATCAAGGCTGACACGGGCCGAGTGCTCATGCAGGCTGGTATTGAGAGAAGCGGTGCTGAGATAGTCCGGCCGCGCGGTTCCCGCGAAGCCGCCGGCATTGGTGGTATAGGCCTCGCTAAGATCGATTGCCGCTGAGAGCTGAAATCCCGGAATCAGCGTTTCGAGGAAGCCCGAGCCGCCGCCCTGCTCGGTCGATCGCGAGCCTGACGTCGAAGGCGTATTGGCCCCCCCCGCCTGGGACGCCCCGGCCGCCGGTGCAGCCGAAGGCGCCTGGGCGTAAGCAATGGTTGTGGCCAGCAGGGTTGTTGCCAGGGCGGCTGATAGAACGCCCATTATGCGCTGGCTATGCCTTGGTCCGCTGGCCGGCATCTCGTGAGTAGTGTGTCCCAAAGGATGCTTCCCCAGCTTGTCGTAAAAACCAAACACTCAGCGGCTTATTAGAAGAAGGATTGGGGGATAATGATAATATCGCCGGGCTGCAACTCCATATTGGCGGCCATGTCACCATCCTTCAGCAGGTCATTCAGGCGCAGGGTCGTACTGACCTCCTTGCCGCCCGTCTTGCGGACAAGCTTGGCGCGATTTCCCGACGCATAGGGTGTCAGGCCGCCGGCCGCGATCATCGCGTCCAGCACGGTCATATGCGCTATGTAAGCAAGGGATTTTGCCGAGGTCGCTTCGCCCACAATGCGCACCTGCTGGCTATAGGTGCCGACAAAACTGCTCACAATCACCGTCACCAGGGGGTCAGAGACGTATTTCTTCAGGCGCGCTTCGATGTCATGGCCGAGCTCCTCGGAGGTCCGACCAGCTGCCACCACATCGGTCACCAGGGGCGTGGAAATTCTGCCATCCGGCCTGACGGGCACCGAGGTTGACAACTCTGGGTTGTGCCAGACGGATATCTGCAGCGCGTCGCCGGGCCCGATGATATATTTGGAAACATCGCTCGGCGGCGCAGCGCCCTGGGCGGCTGCCGGGATTGTCGCAAAGCACAAGCTGACCAGCAAGGTCGCGACAGCCCCCAACGGCAGGCTGGCCCAAGAGCGACCCGATAGGAAATTCGGTTTCATCTTTACCCCCTTAAATGGACATGGGCCGAGCTGAGGCCTGATTTCGTGATAAGCTATTGAATCCTAAGAAACAGTGCAATGCAAAGGTGAATGCTGCGCGATCATAACCGCGCGGCCTGACGAAATCGCAACGGCCATGGATGACAGATTACAACCCAAAGTTGTATCAGTCGAGAGTGATCCTTTGGAAATTTTCTCGCGGCGGAATTGTCAGTACAAGGCGCGCGAGGCCGCTGTCCGCAGCACGGGGGGCTGTGTCTCGTCGGCAGGATCGCCGATATCGACCTTCGCCGTCATGGAGACGCCGACACGCAGCGGATTGCGGGCCAATTCCTCACGGTCCAGGGCAATGCGAACCGGCAGGCGCTGGACTACCTTGATCCAGTTTCCGGTCGCATTCTGGGCGGGAATGACGGCGAAGGCCGACCCCGTGCCGCCGCCCAGCCCCTCGACCCGGCCATGGAAAACGACATTTGCCCCATAAAGATCCGATGTCAGATCGACTTTTTGGCCGGGCCTTATGTGCTGCAACTGGACTTCCTTGAAATTGGCATCGACATGGGCGTCCATCAGGGGCACGACGCTCATCAGGCTGGATCCGACTTTAACGCGCTGGCCGATCTGGGCGTGCCGCGATGCCACAACCCCATCGACCGGAGCACGAATTTCGGTTCGCTCCAGGTCCAGCAAGGCTTTGTCCAGAGTCGCTTTTGCCGCCAGCACTTCGGGATTGTGCGCGATGTCGTCGCCCTGGGTGAGGGTGCGCTGCGCCGCCAACTGCTGCTCGGCGATGGAAAGCTCGGATTTCGCCGCGTCCAGGGCATTGTTGGCGTTTGAGATTTCTTCCGCCGATACCGCTCCGGTCTCCGAAACGCTGTTACGCCGGCGCAGCGCCAGCTCGGCACGCCTGAGATTGGACTGCTTGCCCGCGACGTTCGCCTGGGCGGCGTTGACGTTCGCAGAATACTGCTGGACGCGGCGGGCGGCCTGTTCGTACGCCGCCCGGGCTTGCTGAACCGCAAGGTTGGCGTCGGCCGGATCGAGCCGGACCAGGAGGTCGCCATGCCGGACATGCTGGGTGTCGGATACCAGAACCTGCCCGATCGTTCCGTCGATCTGCGGCGTGATTTCCGCGAGTGGAGCATCGACATAGGCGTCGTCCGTGGAGACCAGCTGGGCGCTTTGCAGGTACCAGCGCGTGCCGTAGGAGGCGGCCACAGCCAGCGTGCAAAGCGCCACGCCGGCAAGAAGATGTTTGCGCCAGCGCGCGCGGCTGTCCCGGCTTGGGGTGTAGTGGGTATCGGACGCGGGTCCGCCGGGTATATGGACAGCCTCGGTATAGGCCATACGAAAACCTCAGAACCCGAACCTTCAGAACAAAGGCGGTGGCATTCGCGCTTCGTGCCGCCTGCGGTCCGGCAGATCAAACAAGGTTCGCGAACCGAATCAGTTGCTTTTTAAAGCTACTACGGATCAGTCAGCCTGGCACGGCAAAATCGCCCCCCGCGGCAGCGGCGGGCCCATGGCGGGTGATCGTTCCTTGGGTCTTCGGGGAGGCTTGCGGGATGCCAAGGCTGCGACGGCCTTGAGTCGGGTTTGCAATCCTTGTTGCCTTGGGAAACTAGCGCTAATCCTTAGCGCGTCCAACTCCATCCGCAAAGCAACAATTGGAACATAGACCTCGCGCAGCGGCGATGGGCGCACCGGCCACCGGTTCGCCGCAAATGACCGGCGCTTCGCTTGGCGCGGCGATTTTCGTGCTGTCGCTGGCCACCTTCATCGTGATCCTGGACACCACGATCATCACTGTCGCGGTCCCCCACATTGCCGGCGCATTCGCGGCGTCGGCCAATGAAGGCACCTGGACCATAACCTCCTATGCGGTGGCGGAGGCCTTTACCGTCCCGCTCTCGGGCTGGCTGATTACGCGCTTTGGGGTGGTGCGCACCTTCATGTTTTCCATCATCGGCTTCGCGATTTTTTCCATGCTGTGCGGCATCGCCTCGTCCCTGACGATGCTGGTTGTGTTTCGCGTGTTTCAAGGACTTTGCGGCGGGCCGTTGATGCCGGCCTCGCAGACCCTCATCATGCGCGTGACGCCATCGCCCCGGGTGGAACTGGCGATGGGTCTTTGGATGATGACGACCATCCTGGCGCCGATCGCCGG
>JANYAR010000028.1 GCA_025361185.1 Alphaproteobacteria bacterium
GGGCCAGCCAACTTAGACCGCTCACGATGCGCTTTCGCGAAAAACGCGTTTGCGCAAGCGCTGGGTATTTGGCCTCGCCGTATTTTTATTTCGAGAGGCTTTGATGATTTCCGCCAAATCCCGTTTCCTGCGCTATTCCGCGACCTGTGCCTTGATTGCCGGGGCCATGCTGGCGGGGCGCGCCCAGGCCCAGCAGGCAGCGACCCAGCAGGTGGCGGCGAATGCATCGCAGCTCGTCGCGGCGCGCGGCGCGGGCGAAATCGAGACTGTTGTGGTCACGGGTACGGCCTTCGATCCGGAAAGCGCACCGGCAAAAGCCTCGCTGGATACGATGGAACCGCAGACCATCATCAACAAGTCCTATATTGAGGACTCGGTTTCAGAAACGGCGGACTATACGACCATCCTTGCGATCGCGCCGGGCATGACCGGGATCGATGTCAATGGGCCGGGTCTTTCGGACGGCGGCGTCAAGAACACCATGCGCGGCTTGCCCGACGGCAGTTTCGGCATGACGTATGACGGTATTCCCTTCGGCGACAGCAACGGCCCGACCCATCATTCCGAATCCTATTTTCCCGCCACGACCATTGGCAGCATCGATGTGGATCGCGGTCCGGGCAATGCAGGCAATCTGGGCGCCTCCACCTATGGCGGCTCGGTCAATCTGTTTTCGGAAGGATTGACCACCGACACCCATGCCAGGGTTTCCGCCTCGGCGGGCAGCTGGGGCACCAGCATGTTCAATGCCAATTACCAGACGGGTGATTTCGATCTCGGCGGCCTGACCAACCGGATGCTGCTGAATTTCCAGGATACCAACACCGCCGGCTATCTGACCTATCAGTCCAGCGCGGCGCAGAATTACCTGATCAAGACCCAAACCGAACTGGCTCCGGGATGGACCCTGACCGCTTTTGCCAATTTCAACGGCCTGTTTCAGGTGCTGAACGACAATGCCGGCGCCACGCCGGCCCAGCTCACCGCCTACGGCAAGGATTTTGCGCTGCAGATCAACAATCCGGCGGCCGGCAGCTATGCGGCCTACAACCATGTCCACAAGAAAACCGACATGGATTACCTGCGCCTGCAGGGTGATATCGGGGGCGGCTTCGCCATCGACGACACCGCTTACAGCTATGCCTATGTCAACAAGACGTTGAGCACGACATCGATCCAGCAGACCGCGGCCGATATCACAAAGGGGATCACCGAAGGCAATGGCACCATCGTCGGCGGGAAATCGTTCGCCAATGACGTGCCGGGCTATACCAAGCAGAATGCGTTCCGCGTCTGGGGGAACGTTTTGCGTGCGTCCAAGGATTTCGATTTTGGCTGGCTGACTGGCCAGCTGCGCGCCGGCGTGTGGTGGGAAAGTTCCACCTCCCAGCGCGCCCGGTCCGATTATGACGCGACCCAGTGCTTCGCCTCGACGAACTGCAATCCCTGGCACGATCAGACTTTCGCCGATTCCCGGCTTGTGGCATCGAAAAAAGCCGCCGCGCTTGGCGGCGGGTTCTTCGAATATCAGGAACATTCCTCCTGGAACCAGTATCAGCCTTTCGTTGAGCTGGAGCTGCATCCGCTGCCGGACCTGACCATCACGCCGGGCTTCAAATATGTGGAGTGGGAGCACAGTGTGAACGCCGTGCTGGAGCAGAAGCGGGTTCCGGTAGGCCCCAACAACCAGTCGTTCACGACTTACCGCGATCTGCCCTTCGCGATGGTGAATTACAAGCTGCAGCCCAGCTGGAGCGTCTATGCCCAATATGCCCAGGGCATCTATGTCCCGGACATCAGCGCCTTCCAACAGACGACATTGACCCGGGTCCTGCCCCAGGCGCAGACCACGACGAACTATCAGTTCGGCACTGTATACTATGCCGATCAGTTCACCTTCGACGCCGACATCTATTATATCGGCGTCAACAACAACATCGTCTTCCAGCCCTGCAACCAGGCGCCTTTTTTCGGTTCGGCGGGTGAAACATGCGCCGTCAACACCGGTGTCGCGACCTACAAGGGCATCGAAGGCGAAGGCACCTATGCCTTCGACGGCGAGCTGGAGGGTCTGTCGGTCTTCCTCAACGCTTCGCTGGGTTCGGCCAAGACCCAGGGCAAGTGGATCAAGGGCGCGCCGATGTGGACCTCGGCCAGCGGCGTCTTCTACAAGATGGGAATCTGGAAATTCTCGCTGATCGATAAACTCGTGGGCCAGCAATATTCCGATGCCGGCAACACCAGCTTTTACAAGCTGGGCGCCTACAACAATATGGACGCCAAGGGCAGCGTGACTTACGGGCCCCTGGAATTCATTCTGGGAATTTCAAACGTCCTGAATTCCCGCAGCCTCGCGGCCGTCGGTATCAACGACAAGACGACCATTGGTGCCGGTGTGAACGATCTTGGCAATCGTGGAGCGAGTCTGGATCAGTATTACTTCCAGCCGTCGCGCGGCTTCCAGTTCACCGTCAAGGCCCGCTTCTGAAGGATAAGACAATGCGATACGCCGCCCTGATCTTCGGCTTCGGCCTGCTCTATCCCATGGCGGGGAATGCTGCGTTGCTGGAGGCGTCCCAAGTCGAAGCGTCGCGTCTCTTGCCGCCGCCGCCGGTCGCAGGCTCGGTGGAGGAGAACGCCGAATTTGCCGAGTTGCGGGCCATTGCCGCGCGCAGCACGCCTGAGATGCGCGACATCGCAAAGCATGACGCGGAGGATGAAACCCCGGATATTTTCAATACGGCAATCGGCTTTGACATCACGACCAGCCCCGCGACCTTCAAGCTATTGCAGATGGTGGTGGAAGAAGAGGACGGCGACTCCAAGGCCGCAAAGGCTTACTTTCATCGCGAGCGGCCTTATGCCGTGGACCCCAGCCTGAAGACCTGCACGCCGGTAAAGCCTGGCAAGGCCCCGACCTCCTATCCCAGCGGGCACTCCTCCTTGGCTTTTTCCATGGGGGAGGTTCTGGCGTCGCTCATCCCTGCGAAATCCCAGGCGATCCTGGCGCGGGCGGCTGAATATGCCGAACACCGGTTGGTGTGCGGCGTGCATTTCCGCAGCGATATTGTCGCCGGCCAGCAATTCGGCACGGTCCTGGCCCTGAAGCTGATGCAAAATCCCCAATTTCAATCCCAGATGAATCTTGCCCGCGCTGAGCTTCACCCGGCTTCGCACTGATCGGGAGGCCGCCCGCAAGCCGCGAGTGGCTTGACGGCATTCCCCCGGCGTTGTCGAGTGCCTGTGGGGGACGGTCTGTAGCGTCCCACCATCTGTTCGGCGGGGCATGGCATGACCGGAAAATTTCGCGCGGGACATTCAGTTGTTCTGCTGGCAGCCTTTCTGCTGGCCGCGTTTCTGCCGACAGCGGGCAGGGCGCTGGAGGAATGGCCCGCCTATGGCCATGACTTTGGCGACAGCCGCTATTCGCCTCTATCCCAGATTTCGCCCGCCAATGTCGCGCGGCTGAAGCCTGTCTGGACCTATCATATGCGACCTGCGGACCGTACGGGCCGGGGATTCGCCGCGTCCGAGAACACCCCACTGGTGATCAATGGCGTGATGTTTGTCTCCACGCCTTATGGCCGGGTGGTGGCGCTGGACGCCGAGACAGGCCAGCAGCGCTGGGCCTATGAAGTTCCGAACGGCGATCAACCCGCCACGCGTGGCGTCGCCTATTGGCCGGGTCCAAAGAATAAAACAACCGGGTCAGAAATCGTCTTTGGAACCCGCGGGGGGGTGCTGATCGCGCTGCATGCCGAAAATGGCGCGCCGGTACAAAGTTTCGGCAAGAACGGTGTGGTCGACCTGCACAGCGACGCGGTGATGCAGGGTTTTCCCCAGGCGGCGCTTGGGATCACCTCCGCGCCGGTGATTTACAAGAACCTGGTCATCACCGGTTCGCGCAACCAGGAAATGCCGCAGCAAGGTGCCTCAGGCCAGGTGCGCGCCTTCGACGTGCAAACGGGGCGCGAAGTCTGGCACTTTAACGGCGTGCCGCAGCCGGGCGAGAAGTTCCATGACACTTGGGACGGCGACAGTTGGGTCAAACGCTCCGGCGTCAATGTCTGGGTGGGTCTGACCTTGGATGCCAAGCGCGGCATCGCCTATCTGCCGTTCGGTGCACCGACCTTCGACCAGTCGGGCAATGACCGCAAAGGCCAATCGCTTTTCTCCAACACGCTGGTGGCGGTGAACGCAGCAACCGGAAAATATCTCTGGCATTTCCAGGCGCTGCATCATGATCTGTGGGATTATGATTTGCCGCTGACCACCTTGGTGGATGTCAAGAAGGATGGCCGCACCATTCCCTCCATCGCAGTGATGAGCAAGGCGAGTCTGTTGTTCCTGCTGGACCGGGTCACCGGAAAACCGATCCATGAGATCAAGGAAGTGCCGGTGCCCACCGACACCGACATGATCGGCGAGGCGCCGTCACCCACCCAGCCCATGTCGGTGACGCCGCCTTTGGGACGCACCACATTCGACATGTCCGAGCTGGCCAATCTGACGCCGCAGCAAAAAGCGGGTTGCGACAAGATCATCCAGTCCATGAACATCACGGGCGCCAAATTCCTGCAGCCGCAGCGCGTGGATTCCGGCACCGCGCGCTTTCCCGGTTCCTGGGGCGGGATCGATTGGAGCCATGCCGCTTTCGATCCCCGGACCGGCACCTATATTCTCAACATCTCCAACATGGCGTCGCCGCAGGTGATGGTGCGCAAGTCCGACGGCAGCTATGACATGCGCGACGGCTATCAATGGTTCTGGGACAAGGTTTCGCACATGCCCTGCCAGGTGCCGCCTTGGGGCGAATTGTATGCCGTGAATGTGAACACCGGCGCGATCCTGTGGCACAGCTTGTTGGGCGTAACCGATGGGCTGGCCGATCCCAACACCGGGCGCCCCAATGTCGGCGGCCCCATCATTACCGGCGGAGGGCTGATCTTTATCGGCGCGACCGATGACAAGCGCCTCCGCGCCTTTGACATCAAGACCGGCAAGGAAGTGTGGACCTTCCGGCTTGCCGCCTCCATTTACGGCACGCCACTGACCTATCGCGGCAAAAGCGGAAAGCAGTATGTCGCGGCGGTCACCACCGGCGGCTTCTGGGGCGAGGCGGCGGGCGCCGACGAGGTGACGGCCTTCGCCTTGCAATAGGCAGGTTGGCCTGCAAATCTGCATCAAAGGGCCCAAAGGCCAATCGGGGGAGCAGCATGCCGCATTTCCGCATTTGCACGATGGTTTTTGGCTTGCTCGTCGCCTTGGCGGGCAACTTGGCCCAGGCCGCACCGAGGACCGACTGGCCCAATTACGGCAATGATCGCGGCGCCATGCGCTATTCACCGCTGACCCAGATCACGCCGGCCAATGTGACGTCGCTGAAGGTCGCTTGGAATTATCACATGAAGCCGGTGGACGCGACGCGGGTGGCGACCTCGGAAACCACCCCGCTGGTGGTGGGCAATATGATGTATCTGGGCTCGCCCTATGGCCGCATCGTGGCCCTGGACGCCACCACCGGCGCGGAATTGTGGGTCTACAAGCTGCCGGGCAACACGCGCCCCGCCTCGCGCGGGATCGCCTATTGGCCAGGCGACGGTAAGCTCGCGCCTGAGCTTCTGTTCGGCACCAATGACGGCAAGCTGGTGGCGGTGGACGTCAAGACCGGCAAGCCGGCGGAAGGCTTCGGCGATCACGGCGTGGTCAATCTGAAGACTGCGGAGATCATGCGCGGCTATGAAAAGAATTACGCCCTGACGTCGCCGCCGGGCATCTACAGGAACCTGGTGCTGACCGGCGCGTCCAACCCGGAAGAGCCCCGCAGCGTGTCGGGCGATGAACGCGCCTGGGACGTGCGCACCGGCAAGCTGGTCTGGACCTTCCATGCCGTGCCGCGCGAGGGTGAATTCGGCAATGACACCTGGCCCAAGGACGGCTGGCAAAACCGTTCCGGTGTGAATATCTGGAATATGATCACCGTGGACGACAAGCGCGGTGTTGCTTACCTGCCGTTCACCGGCCCGGCTGCGGACCGCTGGGGTGGCGACCGCCATGGCGCCAACCTGTTCGGCAACACGCTGGTGGCGGTGGACGCCAATACCGGCAAGCGGCTGTGGCATTTCCAGCTCTTGCACCATGAATTGTGGGACTGGGACCAGCCCACGCCGCCCATGCTGTTTGACGTGAAGAAAGACGGCAAGGTGATTCCCGCCGTGGCGGCGATGAACAAGTCAGGCTATCTCTTCATCCTCAACCGCGTCACCGGCAAGCCGATCTATGACGTGAAGGAAGTGCCGGTTCCCAAGAGCAATGTCACCGATGAGGAAACCTGGCCGACGCAGCCCGTTCCGGTCACGCCGCCGCCCCTGGCACGCCAAAGTTTCACAGCGGCCACCGACACGGCGAATCTGACGCCCGAACTTGAGGCCTTCTGCAAAAACCTGATCACCACCCACAAGCTGCATGACAGCGTGGCTTTCTCGCCGCTCACCATGGATTCGCAGATCGTGCATTTTCCTGGTGCCGGCGGCGGGCCGGAATGGGGCGGCGGCGCCTTCGATCCCAAGCTGGGCTACTTCATCGTCAACACCAATGACATGGCCTCGATCGAGCAGCTGGAGAAGAAGAAAGGGGGGTATTGGGGTTCCACCACCGGTCCCGACAGCTACTTCATCGACGAACAGAATAGGTTAATGTGCCAGACACCGCCCTGGGGCAGCCTGTATGCGGTGAACGTCAACACCGGTAAGATCGTTTGGCGCACCACCTTCGGCGTCACCGACAGCCTGCCGGAAGCGGTGCGTAATACTGGGCGTCCCAGCCTGGGTGCGCCGCTGACCACCGCCACCGGTCTGACCCTGATCGGCGCCACCGATGACAGCCGCTTCCACGCCTTCGAGACTGCTACGGGCAAGGAAATCTGGACCTACAAGCTGGACGCCTCCGCCCATGCCTCGCCTATCACCTATCGCGGCAAGGACGGCAAGCAGTATGTGGCCGTGGTCGCCACCGGCGGTTCGCTCACGCGCAGTCCGCCGATCGGCGACAGTGTGGTGGTCTTCGCA
>JANYAR010000041.1 GCA_025361185.1 Alphaproteobacteria bacterium
CTTCACCATGAGCGAAGCCAAATCCCAGATCGAGGCAAAGGGTTACACCCATGTTGCCGGGCTGAAGAAAAATAAAGACGGCGTATGGCGCGGCAGGGCGACCAAGGACGGCGCGTCCGGCAAGGTCAGCGTCGATTACCAGGGCAACGTCAACTAGCCCTTTCCCTTTCTATCCCCAACTCACAGGACACAAAATGACCAAGACCATCACACGCGTTTATGACGATTATGCCGCTGCTGAACTGGCGGTTCGGGAACTCAAGGCGGCCGGCATGGGCGACAGCCATATCGGTATTGTGGCTAGCAATGCCGATGGCTGGCACAAGCCGGGCGGCGGAGACGTCGATCCCAAGCATGATAAGGACCGTGACGGCAAGGATGACCGCGCCGAAGGCGCCGCCACTGGCGGCGGCATGGGTGCCATTGCCGGTGGTGCGGCGGGCGTCGCCGCAGGCCTGGGTTTGCTTGCCATTCCGGGGATTGGGCCGGTCGTGGCAGCCGGCTGGCTGGCCGCGCTGGCCTCTGGCGCTGCCGCGGGCGGCGTAACAGGTGGTATTATTGGTGCGCTCGTGGAATCGGGCACCAGCAAGGAAAATGCGGAATTGTACACCGAGGCCTTGCGCCGGGGCGGCGCCATCGTGACGGCGAAGGTTCCGGACGACGAACAGACCAAGTATGCCGCCATCATGGACAGGTCCGCGTTCGACATCGCGGCTCGCGAGACCGCCTATCGCAGTTCTGGTTGGAAGGGTTATGACCCGGCCGCGCCGGTCTATGACACCGACCAAGTGCGCAAAGAACGGGAAACCTATCGTCTCTAATTCTTGATGATAATTAGGCCCGCCGGCTTGCGCCGGCGGGCTTTTTCATGTCGGGGCAGCTAGGGCGCCATAATGTCCGCTTTTTAAATTTCTCGTTCGCCGCCAGGAACTTGTAGCTTCTCCATTCGTTCACATCCCATTCATCTGCATTGGACCAAGTTCGGTCAACATCAGGATGATCAGGACCTCGAATGATCAATTCTACTCAGCTTTCTCGCCTAACTAGCCGGTTCCTGCCAGCAGTGCTGCTGGTCAGCTTCCTCGGTGGCTGTATGGCGCCTACTCCCTATGCATCCCGCATTCAGGGCCAGCAAACCGGCTACACGGATTTATCGCTAACCCAGACCCGTTATCGCATTACTTTCACGGGAAATTCCGCAACTCCCCGAGAGACGGTCGAAGGCTACCTATTGCTGCGCGCGGCGGAAGTTGCGCGGGCGGCGGGCTATAACGATTTTGTATTCGATACTCGCAATACCAAGGCGAACACGACGTACCAGGCAACGCCAGGCTTCGAGGATCCCTTCTACGGAAATGGAGGCTACGGAGGCTATGGCCGCCGAAGTGGTTTCTCGTTTGGGACCGGCTTTGGATTTGGCCGTGGCGGATATGGAAGCGGCTTGGGCTTTGGAAGTGGCTTCGGATTTCCCTATGACCCCAATATGGATATCGTGACGCGTACCAACTACGAGGCGTATGCCGAGATAGTGTTATTGACGCCCGAACAGGCAGCGCAAGAAACTCGCGCTCTGAAAGTCAAGGAAGTAATAGACCGTCTTGGACTCCAACCCGCAGCAAAAGGGCGCAATGCGACCTAATGGTGAACGCCGCTAACGCCACCCAGCCTCAAAAGTTACATTGTCGCTAATCGGGGCTGCCGGAATTCAATGGCAGATGCGGGCTTGCTAAGCTGATCTCTAAGGGCATCGCTGAATGTCCGCTATTGAAGCAAAACTGACATTCCGGCTGGACCCGCCAATAGAGCATGCTGACTTGCGTATCGGCGCATTCAATTCACAGGAGCAGGCGGGAACTTTGGGATCGGCGTCCCCATTGCTAATAACATCCCACGGGTTCAGAGGGATGGCTGATTTGCACCGGTGGCAACCGCGCACTCGCTAATGTCGCGCTCAGGCCCTATGGTTCGCGCAAACAATCGACAATCAGCAATGTGAGGACAACGCCATCGTGGACGACGAGCGAAGCGCCGAACAACCCAGCCAAATCGAAGCGCTGATCGCGACCCCAGATTTGGCGGATGCGCTGGAGAGCGAACAGTTCCGGCGGTTTCTCGATCAGGTTCCCATTGCGATCATCGTCTCGCAGATGGGCGCGAAAGAGCGCATCGTCTATGTCAACCCGGAGTTCGAACGGGTCTCTGGTCAAATCGCGGCAGGCCTTGAGGGAAAACCATGGAGTGTCCTTCAATCCCGTTCCACCGATCCGACTTCGGTTATTGATCTGGGCCGTGCAATCGCCGAGGGCAGCGATTTCCTGGGCACGTTCCTGTTGACCACTGGAGGCGGGCAGGAAGAGCATGTCGACGCATATTCCAATCTCATCCAAGATGAGCAGGGTGTTCCGGCTTATCGTTTCGCCGCGCTCGTCAAGGTGGGGCTCCACGAGCAAGAGGAGCGGGACGAACTCCAGAAGCGTCTCCGGGAGAAGGACGCACTCCTTCTGGAAGTGCAGCACCGGGTCAAGAATAACCTGCAAATGATTACCGCCTTGATGCGCATGGAGGCGCGCAATGCGCACGGTTTGATTGATACGGTACCATTCCAGCGACTGGCGGGGCGGATCGAAGCGATAAAGATCCTCTATGCCCTTTTGGGCCCCAGCAGCGAAGCGGGTGAAGTGGACCTGGGCGTCTACCTGAGCGATATCGCGGCGGCGGTGTTGCACGCGCATGCCGTGGAGGGCGTCCGGCTTGAACTCAAGGTCGACGCCTATCCGGTGTCGATCAACGTTGCCATGCCCGCCGGCCTAGTGGTCAACGAATTGCTGACCAATGCCCTGAAACATGCCTTTGTCGGGCGCTCGGGCGGCACTATCACGCTGGAAAGCGTCTCCGACGGGAACGGATGCCGGGTCACAATTGCCGACAACGGCGTAGGCCTGCCCGAAGGGCTCGACTGGCCCAAGCGCGGCAAGCTCAGCGCTCTTATCGTGCAATCTCTCCGGGAGAATGCCAAAGCCCAGGTGCAAGTGGCGTCTGTTCCGGGACAGGGCATGCGCGTCACGCTGATATTCACGCGTGCAGCTGCCGCGCCGCAAACAACTTGATCCCTAATGTCCGCTATTGGCGCAAAGCGGACATTGGCAAACCGCAGCGTCAGAAACAAAATCGATCCGGTGAATGCCAGCGAGATAGTGTTAGATCCAACTT
Organism: Alphaproteobacteria bacterium; assembly: GCA_025361185.1. Lineage (GTDB taxonomy): Bacteria > Pseudomonadota > Alphaproteobacteria > Micropepsales > Micropepsaceae > Rhizomicrobium. The sequence goes on from JANYAR010000041.1 coordinate 3,211, forward strand.
TGGTCCAACAATTTCGATGCGTTGAGGTGTT
>JANYAR010000098.1 GCA_025361185.1 Alphaproteobacteria bacterium
CGAGACCGGCTACATCACCTGGGACCGGCAGGGAAACATGTATACCGGCGCCACAGGCCAGGATCGTATCACCGAATGGGTCAAGCCGAGGAATTGAGCGGCTCGGGCCAAGTCTGACGGTATACGCGTGAAGATTGGTGATACAGATTCTATGACCAAAGCACTTGCGCTAAATGTCCGCTTTTGGCGCAAAGCGGACATTCGTGATTCCCGCTCCCCCGGGAGTGATCGAAGAATTGGATACCCCAAGAAATCGGGGGTTTGGGCGGCTCGGCCCTTCCCCTTGTAGGGGCAGGTGGGCGTTTCCGGTTCGATCAAATTGCCACTAGTGATAACTGGGTATTATCGCTTCATTGATCGGCTGAGATGTCCGCTTAGGGCCTGTCTGCACGACCGCCTGCGCCTCGCCGGTCCCAGTATCACCGCATGGACGTGGCCGTAGCCAAGAGCGAGTTGACCGCCGCGGGCTTCAAGCTGGATGCCGAGGGCGACCTGTTGCACAACCCGGCTGACAACCGGACGAGCAGCAATTCCGAAGCTCGGCACTTTGTCAGCGACCGCTTCATACTCCAGATGAAGCGCCCCGGCGCAAATTGAACGTGGCTTGCTGCAAGATCTGCGTGGTTAACGCGAGGCTGGCAAGGTGCCGCCGGGAGCATTTGATGACATTGGCCCGCCTGCAGCGCGGTTGCCGGATTCAAATAGATCGGCAATCAAGGCCATCAGCTAGGTCTTGCGCCGGTATTGTCAAAGGCCATTCACACCGGCATGCTCCAAAAAAAGGGCCGTATCGAGCAAGATGCCGGCCCGAACAAAAGGGTGGGATGGCATGCGTCGGCATTTCCGGAATGCGTCGATCATCGACGCCAGTGGAGCGGCACCCTTCCAGGGCACCGTCACCGTGGAAGGGACAAAAATAGCCGCGGTGACGCGATCGCCGGTGGAAGCCGCCGGCGCGCCGGGCGAAGAGGTGATCGACTGCACGGGATACACGCTTCTGCCCGGCCTCACTGAAGCCCACTGCCACATCTCTTTCAACAATCTCACTTCTATATACTCGGCGGTCGAAATCCAGCCCGAGGACCATTCCCTTATCGCGCTGGCCAATGCGCAGCTTCTGCTGCAGCGCGGCTTCACCAGCCTCTTCTCCGCCGCCTCCGCCAAACCGCGGGTCGACGTCGCCGTACGGGACGCGATCAACAGGGGCCTGTTCGAGGGGCCCCGCATGCGCGCTGCCGGACAGGAGATCACCCCGACCGGAAATCTCGGCGACCTGGACACCACCTATCTGACCTTCCCCCGCACCCTGCGCTTCAGCATCGCCTGTGACGGCGCCGACGAATTCATGCGGGCGGCGCGGCTTGCCGCCCGCGACGGGGTGGACACGATCAAGGTCAATGTTTCGGGCGACCGCGACTGGGGACATATGCATGCCGACGACACGGTCACGGTGATCACCGAGCGCGAACTTGCGGCCGTGATGGAAGTCGCGAATGCGCGGCGGCTGACGGTCGCCACCCATTGTTCAAGTTCGGCCGGGGTGAAGATGTGCGTGCGCCAGGGCGTGCCGGTGATCTTCCACGCCCCGCATGCCGACAGCGAAGCGCGCGACATGCTGGAATCGGTCAAGGACAAGGTCTTCGTCGTCCCGGGCGCCGGTTTTCCCATCAGCATGCTGCGCCGGCACGACGAGTTCAGATTGAACTGGAGCGCCGAGAAGCTCGCCTCCCTGGAGCGCGAGATTGCGATTTTCACCGACTGCATGCGCGACCTGCACAAGCGGGGCGTGCGGGTCCTGCCCGGTGGCGACTATGGCGCCTTCATCACCGCCCCGATGGGCGAGAACGCCAAGGACTTCGAATATTTCGTGGAGCTGTTCGGCTTCACGCCGATGGAGGTGATCGTTGCCGCGACGCGGCACGGCGCCGACCTCATGCAGATGGGGCAAGAGGTGGGTCAGATCAAGGCGGGGTACTGCGCCGACCTGGTGCTGCTGGATGGCGATCCACTGGCCGACATCCGCATCTTCCAGGACCCGAACCGGATCCTGGCGGTGCTGAAGGATGGCAAGTTCGCCAAGCGTGACGCCGCCCTCTCACGCGCGGCCAGCCCGATACGGAAGACAGCCTGAACCCATCAGACCGCGCCCGTGCAGGAGACGCAGCATGCATTTGACCATCGGAAGTGCCCCGGACTCCTGGGGCGTCTGGTTTGCCGACGATCCAAGGCAAACGCCGTGGCACCGCTTTCTCGATGAGATCGCCGAGGCCGGCTATGAATGGATGGAACTGGGCCCCTTCGGCTATCTGCCGACCGACCCCAAGACCCTGAAGCAGGAAATCGACAAACGCGGCCTCAAGATCACGGGCTCCTTTGTGGAAGGCGACCTGGCCAATCCCGACACATCTTGGCCCCGGATCGAACGGCAATTGCGCGGCTGGGGCGAGATATTCAAACAGTTCGATGCGAAGTTCCTGGTCCTGATACAGGACTGTTACACCAACCTGTTCAATGGCGAGCTGATTTCCCAACCCCGCCTGGACGAGGCGGCCTTTGCCAGGCTGGTCGATACCACCCATCGCGTCGCCCGCATCGCTCGCGAGGATTACGGCCTGAAGCTGGTTTTTCATCCCCATGCCCAGACCCATATCGAATATGAGGACCAGATCGAGCAGTTCCTGAATGCGACTGATCCGGCGCTGGTCTCCATCGTGCTGGACACCGGGCACCACTCCTATTGTGGCGGCGACGTGGTCTCCTTCATGCGCAAGCACCATGCGCGCATTCCTTATCTCCATCTCAAGAGCGTCGACAAAGAGGTGCGGGCACAGGTCGCGGCCGAAGGTATTCCGTTCGCCGAGGCGGTCGGCAAGGGCATGTTCGTAGAGCCGTCGAAAGGTGCGGTTGATTTTATCGCCTTTCGCGACCTGCTTGCCGACATCGATTATCACGGCTTTGGCATCGTCGAGCAGGATATGTTTCCAGCGCCCTTCGACAAGCCCTTGCTGATCGCCAAACGCACGCGGGCCTATCTGCGCGAAATCGGATTGGGATAGCGGCCTGTGATGGACGGCGGCACACTGTCCCCAAACTCAAGACGAGGATCACGAGAATGTCGGAACGCAGCAGCAAATTGAAGAGCCGGCTCAGGCTGGGCGAAACCACGTTCGGCGCCTGGCTCACGGTCGCCAACCCAATGATCGCCGAAATCATGGCAGGCGCCGGCTTCGACTGGGTTCTGATCGACACCGAGCATGGCGGCTTCAGCAACGAAGGCGTGCAGACCTGCCTGGTCGCCTTCAACGGTTCGCCCACCGTGCCCATGGTCCGGGTGGCCTGGAACGATGCGGTGCTGATCAAGCAGGTGCTGGATATGGGCGCCGACGGCATCCTTGTACCGATGGTAAGCTCGACGGCGGAAGCGCGCGCGGCGGTATCCGCCTGCAAGTATCCGCCGCAAGGCACGCGCGGCTTCGGGCCCCGGCGCGCCTCGGATTATGGCAGAAAGACCGATGCCTATGTCGCCCAGGCCAACGACTCCGTCATCGTGATCGTGCAGATCGAACATGTGAACGGGGTTGCCGATATAGACGGCATTCTCGACACGCCCGGCATTGACGTCGCCTGCCTGGGGCCGACCGATCTGTCGGGTTCGGCCGGGGTGTTGCGTCAATTCCAGCATCCCACCGTCGTCAATGGCATGACCAGGGTGATCGAGGCGGCGCGGGCGCGCCAGATGCCGGCTAGCATCGGCATAACCTTTCCCGATGCCGAGATGCACAAATGGTATTCGGCAGGCGCCAATTTCGTCTTCTGCTGCGACGATGTCTCGTTGCTGGCGTCGCAGGCCGGCAAGACCCTGGCAAACATGCGCCAGCTGATTTCCGGAAAGTAGCAATCGGGCAGCCGCAGTCCGCGGCCTGGGGAACGCTTCATGATGAAGTACAGGGTTCGCTATCTGCTGGTCCTGCTGATCTTTCTGGTCAGCATGGTGGTGAATCTCGATCGTACCAATATTGCCATCGCCGGCTCGTTTCTTGCCGCCGACTATCACATCTCCACGATTCAGCTCGGCTGGGTGTTCAGCGGCTTCATGATCGGTTACGCGGCGTTCCAGATCCCAGCCGGCTGGATCGTGGGCAAGCTGGGTCCGCGCCGTACCCTGACCGGCGGCCTGGTGTGGTGGAGCGCGCTCAGCGTCACCACCGCCCTGGTGCCGCCGGGCATGGCGAACGCGCTTTGGGCACTGATCGCGGTGCGATTTATTCTGGGGCTTGGCGAGGCGGTGGCCTATCCCTCCGCCAACCAGTTCGTCGCCGCCTGGTTTCCCAGCCATGAACGCGGCAAGGCAAACGCCTGGGTGCAAGCCGGCGCCCAGCTCGGTTCCGGCACGGCGCCGCCGCTGGTAGCCTTCATCATCTACAATTTCGGCTGGCATGCCGTTTTCTATATCTCCGCCGTCATAGGCCTGGTGATTGCCGTCTTCTGGTTTTCGGCGGCGCGCGACCTTCCCGCCCAGCATGCCAAGGTCACGCCCCAGGAAATGGCGCATATCCAGGCCGGCCTGCCGGTTCCGATGAAGGGCACGATGCCGCCAGTGCCATGGGCGAAGATATTCACCAGCATCGATGTCTGGGGCACGGCCCTGGCCTATGTCGGCTTCGGCTATGCCGCCACCATCTTTCACACCTGGTTCTTCATCTATCTGAAGGACGGGCGCGGCTTTGACCTCAAGAGCAGCGCCGTGCTGGGCATTGCGCCCTTCATTGCCACCACGACCTGCTGCCTGGCGGGCGGGGTCATAAGCGACTGGCTGGTCAAGCGTTGGGGCCAGTATGTCGGCCGCAGCCTGTTCGGCGCCTTCACCCTGTTCCTGGGCGGCATCTTCCTGATCCTCGGCAGCCACGCCCAGGACGCCATCGCGGCGGCACTGCTGCTGGCGGGCGGCGCGGGCGCGCTCTATCTGGGTCAGGCGGTCTATTATGCGGTGGCGGCTGAATTGGGCGGGCCCTATACCGGGGTGGTTTCCGGGATTGTCAGCATGGGCGGCCAGATCGCGGGCGCGGCGACGGCATCGCTGACACCGTATTTCGCATCGAAGTATGGTTGGGAGCAGGCCTTCACGATTGCGGCCGGCGTGACGTTCGTTTGTATTATTCCGTGGTTCCTGGTGAACCCAAACCGCCGGTTGCCGATGCAGGGCGACTAGATAGCCGCGTGATCGGGCAGGGAAGTGAACGCTGTTGATCCGCGTGGTACTCCAGAAACGCTAGTCATAGGAATATTGGTGTATTCGTTGGTCTAATTGGCCCCGGAATGCAAAAGCTGGTGGATTTCCGCGCCGCCCCATCGCCCAGTGGTAGCTGACTAGGGACCCTTAACGGCGGTCGTCGGCGCAGCGCAGCGAATGTCCGCTTTTGGCGCAAAGCGGACATTGGGCTGGCCCGGGGCCGAATGACCGCTTTTGACCCAAAGCGGACATTCCTACCGTCAGCCGATTCGGCAGTTGACGAACGGTGTCGCCAACCGAGTGGCAGGACAGGCGCACCGAGTTGCCGATCCATCAATGCCCGCCAATATCCGAAAAGTCTTACGCCTTGGCGCCTTTTTCCGATCCGAATGTCTTTCCAAGCTGGATACGGACGCTCGACGGCGGTGTGCGAAAACCAAGCGAGAGATGTCGTGAAGCCGAATGTGCATATTGTGAGTAACAGTGTTGGAACGATGCCGCCGAACTTTGGCAAGAAAACCAAGCCTACAAAAGCCTGAGCAAGCGCATACATAACCACGAGATGAAGCAAGTAGAAACTGTAAGATATCTTCGGCACCGGCAAAAGCCTTGTCACCAAAGGCATCTATAACCCCTGGTGGAACCGCCAAAAACACCCTGGCTGGGCTGCATACCCCGCTAATAAGGGTAATAAATAAGCCGCCACTTATGCAGGGAGCACGCCTAGCGTGCCATCTCCTAGGGCAGATATCCCGGCGCGAGGACCAGCCTCATGCTTCTCTGTTGCTTCCTTTGCCGCCCGATCAAAGTACCGCCTTCGCGATTTCTCGCCAGGTCGTGAGCTTCACATCGTGTTTTTTGAGAAGGTCTTGGAACTCGTCACTTGTGAAGAAGTTAAAGTCACGTTGGCGCCACGCGGCCCCCCAAGCCAGCTCACCCTCAAAAAGCGCCTGCATTTCCTCATCATCATGCGCGGGATGAATAAGGAATTCTGAAACCCCAGTCGGCAACTCTTCCAGCAGCTTTCGATAGTAGGTGGGCCACCGGTCCGGACCGCCTTCTGGGTTGATGGTCACGACGTGATCCAGGACAATGTCGCGCGAACACAGCGAAGATTGTAGAAAGGGAATGCTGGTAAACCATTTGGTCGAGATGAGCATTGGAAGCTTGTATTCACGGCTCAAGTGAGCATAGACCTCGAACAGCGCCTTCTCTCGTCTCTGCAATTTGAACTGGTGCGAATCGAGGTGCGTCGGGTGAAGGCCGGAGGCATAAGCTTTTTCTATCTGCGCACGCAATTCGATTTCCACTTCGGCGGGCACGATCCGAGTTTGCGGCGTCCAAGTCTGGTAGAAGCACCCCCGCTGGTCAACAAGCGACGGGATCTGCGCCGCCGGGGCAACAGGTGCCCAAGGATGGGCCGCTTGCTGGCTCGTGAGTGTCAGGTGTATGCCAATATCGGCTTCGGGATGGCATTGGGCGAACGCCGCAATCTCGATAAACGCGGGACAGGGCACCATCGCGCTGCCTGAGTTGATGAGTCCTTTTGCCAGGCCAGCGATAAAGGCAGTGTTTACGCTATGCGCCATGCCTAGGTCGTCCGCATGTACAATAAGCAGCCGCGCCTCCGGACCATAACCAAGGCGCTCAGCCAAGGTCCGGACCCGCGCCTTGCGCGATCGGGCGAACGGGACCCGGAAGGGTGGAACCAGATGACGGATCTTAATCCAGACACGGCTCTTTAGCCTCGAAGGTCTGAACTTCGGGTCGATCGCAATTCGCCAAGCTAGTTTGCCACCAAGTGTGCGGACGAAGACTATGAACCAGCGCATCAATCAAAGCCAGAAATGCTGGGTCGTGGGCTCTATTGGAATAAGCTTGCCACCAACCAATTTGCAGACCAAACCTTGCTCGATATCGATGACGCAGTCCCGCGCGAAGGGTTCAGGTCCGGCTCTCTTCTGTGCGAGGGATTTGTAGAAATGTTTGCGGCCCGAGTTATTGATCGGTTTAAACGTGGAATTTTGAGCGGGAAAATCCGCATGGTTGATGACCGGCTTGACATAAATCCAATACGCTATGCGCGCATAGGACTGAGGAAGCCAGCGAACCTTGAGCATCAATCTGAGCGGTGAAAACCTTGACAGATTATTGAAGGTGTAACACAAGGCTTCATCATCGGAACACCCCTCATGACTTGCTATTACTTCGTGCCATTTTTTTAGCAAGACTCGCGCAGCGCGGGAATGTCCGTAATACTGGACAAGACCGGAACAAAGCAATTGGTTGTTCGAGCGCCAACTGAAGCATCCTGCATATTTATAAAAGCGCTTACCCGTGCTTAACTTGTCGCCACCGCCGATTTCAAGCGGCACAAACCTGGCGTTATACTGGTCGGTGGCCCAATTGTAGATCGCGAAGTCGCGGCGAGTCTTTACCAATTCGTCAATGAGGACCGGTGGGGACAGGAATTCACAATCCGCATCCACATATAGGACGGGCTTTTTGTGTACCGCGAGCAAATGACGAATGAAGTGTGGCTTCGTATAGCTAAGATCGTCGGTGCCTCGATCGCTGATCGATCTATGCACTGAAGGGACCTCGTGGATTGCATATTGCAATCCAAATTTTTTGCAAGAAGCGACTAAACGTTCAGCTTGCGTGGAATACGTGTTTGTGAACATTGCCCCGACTACATATGATCCATCCCCGCCGCCGCTGATTGTTTGGACCGACTTGAGAGCATGCGAATATGTGCAAGTGACGCTCACGCTATATCCCGCAGCTCGGATCCGCTGCACGTTCCTGCGCTAGAATCCCAACTCCCCGATTCGTCAGCCATCTACCCCCCCAGTCGCAACATTTGGGATCCAATTGATATTGGTAACGCGACGTAAGATGTTGGCTAAGGCGAACACGTGGCCTCGAGCAACGGTTAAAATAGAAAGCCCGGAGCAATGGGACACTGGGCTTTCTACTATTCAGACAACCTACAGAGTTTAGTTGCCGTAGCCTACGTGAGCGTTGGTTCTGCCGCGCTCCTTCTAAAGAATAACAGGATTGCCTAATTCTCCAGCGTTAACATTAACCAATGTGACGGCTCCTGTGTTTTAACGCTCAGATTAGCCCTAATTAGCTTACCGCGAGAGTGGTGCGCAACATTATTGCGCGAACATACTGTACTGCTGGGGCAAACCACATAATAATATTCGCTTGGAGCCGTCATCGGTCGGATTCATTGTCGCGCAGGAATTGGCTGGCTGAAAATCAGCAATCGGCGCGCTCAATGCCGATAAATATTGCGCCGAGGAGCGTGAGGGTTTTTCAGCTGTCGCAAGTCTGTTTTTATTACTCATCGGAGGAGACATTGTGAGAACTTCTAACTCGTCCACTGTCCGTCCAAGCCGCGCTGGGCTGGTGGCTGCGCTTGCACTCGTTGCCTTGGGAGGATCGGCATTTGGGGCGACGCCTCAGACAACGCAATCAGAAGCAGAAGCCACCAATACCAATTACTGCCTCCAAGTGAAAAACCCCATCGCCCGGGACACCTGTCAGGCTGCAAGGGCGCAATATTACAGCGCGAACTACCTTGCATCGCTGACCTTGATGACCAAAGCCATCGAAGCTTCTCCGAAAGAGGGCATCCTTCGGGCCCTGAATGCAAAAATCATGATTGGATTTTCCCATTTGGGTAACGCGGAGCGCGAATTATACCAGGCCCGCAAGGATGGCGCCCCTGACCTGGTCGTGTTGCCATCCCTTTTCGGCATCATGATCGCGCGGCACGAGGAAATGCGGTTGCTCAACGAATTTCCCGAACCGGCGCCCGGCACGAAACGCGCTGAAGCCGCCATAATTTTGCGCGGCAGGGCAATGGCCTTTCAGTCCTCCGAACGGTTTGACGAAGCCAAGGTCTCGATGGATCGCGCTTTGTCTTTGGTTCGTGACCCCATCGGATTGCTGTTGCGGGCCGATATTGCGTCCAAACAAAAAGATACAGCGCTTGCCAGTAAGCTTGTGGATGAAGCATACCGGATGGCTCCAAAAGATAACGCGGTCATGCTCGCCAAACTTGCGCAAATGGAGCAGTCGAACGATATGGCCGGCGCTGTTGCCTTGAGTGATCAGATTCTGAAGACGTACACCTTTGGCATCGAGCCTAGGCTCGCCAGAATTCGCATTTTTCTGAAGCAAAATCAGGATGCCAAAGCCAAGGCGGAGGTGGACCTCGTACAATTCACACAGCCCGGACTCTTTTATAAGGCCGTGCTATTGTCGCGCGCCCATGACAATAGGGGCGCGGCACAAATTATCATGAACCTGCGTCCGGAGTTCGTGAGAAAAAATCCGCAATTTGCCCTCCAAATGGCGCAAATTATGCTCGACAACGGCAATGTCGAGCAGAGCGGAGTGATCCTGGGGGCCGCGCTTTCCGCAACGCCAGACCTTCTTGAGGCACGCCTGCGTCTTGCCAATCTGAGATTGAGCCAGAACAGTCCGCAATCGGCGCTTGTTCTTTTGACGCCGGTGCAAGATTCCCCCGACCTGCGAGTCCGGAAGCTGCTTGCCCAAGTCCGTGGGCAAATAGCCAAGAATCGCGCGTTCTAGTTTCGATGTCGTATTCGAATATGGGCTGCGGCCCGCTGCTAGATCACAGGTTACAGCACAAAATTCTTGGCTAGCGTTGCTTTATACGTTTTGCCGATTCGGTCTCTAGGCCCACTTGGGAACGTCAACAGCCTGATAGATTTTAGCCCTGGGCGATCCACTGCGATAGCCATCTTCCGAACACCGGGCATGAGGATTTTAATGATCTCGGGCTGGGAATATGGCGTGTTTTCGTGCGCTCTAAGAAGAAATGAAGTAAAAATCCCGCAAAAATTCCGCCACAAGTCCAAGGAATAGGCCGGCCCATGATCTAGATGCAGGATTGCTGGACGATCTACGGCCGTGATGCTGCGATCATTCAACAATGCCACGCATGTAAGCCAGTAATCCCACCAAGGCACACCCATCGCGTAGGGCATACAATCTTCCAAGGCAGCCAACGCAACGGCCTTGTCGAAAAAGAAGCAATCACGTCCCTCGCACCGTCGCAATGCTCCCTCGCGCAACGAATATGTGTCGTAACGGTGCGCTATGACCATTGTTTCCCCCACCAGGGAGGGAAGTTTTTCTGTCCATTCGGGGGCCGGTTCGAACAGAATATCGCTATTGACGATGCCGAGTACCGGTTCGCTCGCGTCTTTTAAGGCCAGCAACAAATCCGCGATATAAGGATTTTTCCGGCCGGTCCACTCACTTGCATTTCTGACTGTTGGTATGAATGTTACTTCGGGGTAACGCGCAGCGAGGTCTGAAATCTCGCCCGGGTGGTTGATGGATAAGATACGAAATCCATTATTGACCCAGGATCGGATGCATAGCGCCTGATAGTTATCGGCAGCGGAACCAAAAGCTTCGCGCACCAATGTCGGTGGGATGGACGTGGCGACCACGACCAGACGATTGCCATCGGTAGTCACCATCGGAATCCGGAATCCGTTGTTTAGAGAGGTTTTACGATACTGCCCACTTGTAAAGGAAGCGACAAAATTCGCCGCAAGAATAGCAAATCATTAGCGCACAGCAATGGCGCATGGATTGCGCCGACGGCGGGGCGCGCTCGGAGCCCCAGTCACGGCTTTGGATATCCCCCCGCCCGCGGGGTGGGGGGATACAGCTACCTTGAAAACAAGCCACACTTTGGGCACCGGTCATTTTTCGAGATTAAGTCCTCGGTTTAGTGGTGCCGCGCTTTCGGCTGCGGCTAAATTGGACCAATGCCGGTTACCGCGAGCGATGACCTAGTTAGGCTCTAAGTTGGCAGATAATAGCCGTCGCCGCCGATTGAGTCCTGATGTTAGCCCCCAATGTCCTTCGCCCGTCGCCTCTGGGAACCATGGGCGCGCGTTTAGATGGTCGCATGAGCTGAATGTCCGCTTTTGGCGCAATGCGGACATTCCTACCGTCAGTCCGAGTGGCAGGACAGGCGCACCGAGTTGCCGATCCTCAATGCCCGCAATATCTGAAAATTCTTACGCCTGGGCGCTTTTTCGTAATCCGAGTGTCTTTCCAAGCCGGATAAACGGAAGCTCGACGGCGGTATACGACATCCAAGCGAGAAATGTTGTGAAACCCATTGTGCATATCGTGAGTAACAGTATCGGAACGATGCCGCCGAACTTTGGCAAGAAGCCCAGGCTTACAAAAGCTTGGGCAAGCGCATACATGACTGCGAGATGAAGCAAGTACAAACTGTAGGATACACGACCAAGAAGGCGAATAGGACGTTGATCCAACCAGCGGAACGTTGCAACCGATGGCGCGCCCAGCACGGCTGCCAGTAACATCGAAGCGCCCACGGCCAACAATAGTGTCCCTTGCAGGTCGTCTATCGACGCCATCCGCTGGATAAACATCAGAATACATCCAGCAACGAAAACCGCCGGAGACCATGAAGCGGCCTGGGGCCTTCGAGTCAGATCCGGGTGGCAGGCGAGAAGAACACCGGTCTGGAAGCAAAACAAGTAATGTCGCGCATCGAAGGTGCCCGAGTGCGTCCACCATGCCAGCAAGATTAGTATGAGCAGAAAGCCAAATCCGATGGACCGCCCCCTTTGCGCAACAGCAATCATCAATGGAATGAACAACGAGCCGATGACTTCAACGTACATGGTCCAGGTAATGGGATTCACGTGAAAATCGATCAGAACAGAATTTTTCAGAATGGCACCCATACCAATCCCCCGATGAAACGTTCCGTAGAAGAAGTAGGTTTGGGCAGAAATAGGAACGGTGTTTGAAAATAAGTGTCGCACGATCGCCATAAACAAAATCGAGAGCCACATTGCCGGGAGGAGGCGGAGCAATCTTCGTACAAGGTACGGACCCAGCTGTCGGCCCAGAATCACTTTCGACCGCAAGAAGGACAGCGAGAGCACGTAGCCGCTCAGGATGAAGAAGAGGACAACCGCCCCATTCGGGTTCAGCAAGGAACCAAGAACCGTTAAGACTTGAGCGCCGGTCGGTTGCACCGGAAATGGTACGGCCCAATAAGCCTTCAGGCCGTCAACTCTGAATGCGCCAAAGCAATGCGTAGCTACGACGCCGAGTGCGGCTATGCCTCGCAGACTTTCCAGTCGCGGATTGAACCCTAGTTGGACGGATCTTTCCATGAACCTATTTGCTTAAACCGACGGAGCGGGAACTGAAAGGTAGAGGAAGTATTGGCGAACAGATCTGATGTCCAGGAGGTAGGCCTTGGAACTGCCGAAACCGTTGTTGCCGGTCGCTATGTATTTCCAAGTTTAAATTTCCGCTATTGGCGCAAAGCGGACATTGAGAAATCTGCCAACAGCGAACGCACGAACAACCCCCGTCGCCACGGAAAGTCAAGGTATCACCGAACGACCCCATTGGACCAATTGGCGATTACCTAAGGCAGGACGGTCAGCGGTGGGCTCTCAGCTCAGCACCACATTCGCCAACCTGTCGCCAACTTGAAATAACGGCTCTGGCATCCGCAGGCCCGTCCCGTTAGCATCCTCATGCAATACGGGACAGGACATGGCGCAGAAACTGTTGGTCTACCAATCGCTTTGGGCCATGGAGCGGCGCCGTCCCGACGGCCTGGAATGGTCGTTGTCTGAAAAGCTGTCTATGATCCGGGATGCCGGTTTCGACGGCTGCGGCGTGCGCTTCATCGATCCGCCCTTCGCGCGGGAAGTCACAGGCTTCCTGCGCGCCCATGGCATGACGTGGCAGGCGCAATGCTATCCGCAAAGCGTGGACGACCTGAAGCCGGTGCTGGCGCTGGTGCAGGAACTGGGCGCCGATCATCTGAACCTGCAGGCGGATGTGCGGCCCTATACGCAGGAAGAATGCGTTCCCTATATCAATGGCTGGCGCAAGCTGGCGGCGGATGCCGGGGTGGAGCTGCATATCGAAACCCACCGCGACCGCATGACCACCGACCTGTTCTTTACCCTGCATCTGCTGGACCGTTTCCCCGACCTGCGCTTCACCGCCGACCTGTCGCATTATCTGGTGGGGCGTGAATTTGCCTGGCCCATCGCGCCGGAGAACCACGCCATGATCCACCGCATCCTGGACAATAGCTGGGGCCTGCATGGCCGCGTCGCCAGCCGCGAGCAGATCCAGGTGCAGTTCAACTTCCCGCAGCACAAGGACTGGCTGGACCTGTTCCTGGGCTGGTGGGAACACGGCATCCGTTCCTGGAAGAAACGCGCCGGGCCGGACGAGACCTTCACTTTCCTTTGCGAGTTCGGGCCGCCGCCCTACGCCATCACCGGCGCCGACGGCTATGAATTGTCGGACCGCTGGGCCGAAGCGGTGCAGATAAAGGATTTGATCCGTGCCCTGTGGCAGCGGATCGAGCAGGACGGCTAGCGGTCCTGGACGTCGTCCTTGCGAATGTCATTGCGATAGGTTTCGGGCCCGCACCACACGGCAAAAGCAGTGACCAGCGATATCGCGACGATATAGATGCATACGCCCCAGGGTGCACCCGCCGCCTGCGCCACCAGCAGGCCGGCGATCAGTGGCGCAGGACCGCCGGCGACGATGGAGCCTAGCTCGCGCGCGAACGCAAAACCGGAATAGCGCAGACGCGGCCCAAACAGTTCGGCGAAATAGACCGCCTGCGGCCCGAACATGGCGGCACTGCCGATCCCCATCTCGATGACGAAGGCCAGAATGATCAACGCAGGATTGCCGGTCTGGGCCACCAGGAAAAAGGGAAAGGCGCAGGCCGCCGAGAACAGCGCCCCGAAGATATAGACCGGGC
>JANYAR010000078.1 GCA_025361185.1 Alphaproteobacteria bacterium
GTTTCGCTCTATTGGCGGATGAAGGATGGCCGAATCGCCGAGCAGCAAATGTTCTTCGACACCGCCAGCGTGCTGATGCAACAGGGCGATCTGGCGGTTAAGGCCGCCTAGGAGCGACCGGCAACGCGAGCGGAGCGAGCGCCTGCAGGCGCGACAAAGAATTAAATAGCGACCGGCAACGCGAGCGGAGCGAGCGCCTGCCGGCGCGATCAACAATCAAACAGCCAAATACGCGACGGCGAATAGCGTCGCGCCCACCGCGCCCAACCCTATGGCGGAATACCAGAAAGTGCGGCGCGTGGTGATGATCGCCACGGTGGACAGCGCGATCCCGATTTCGATCAATGTGGCCGCGCCGGTCAGCCAGTGATGGCGCTGTTCGTGCAAGGCGCTGCTGCGCAGGCTTGCGTCGCGTTCCTGTTCGTCTTCCTTGGCCTTGTCGCGCGCCTTGTTCTGGCTCTCGCGTTCGTCCTTGATCTCGCTGCGATATTCTTCCGCCTTGGCGCTGCCGCTATTGAGGGCGATCTCATACATATGCCGCTTCAGGCTGTCGGCCTGGTATTCGTTCCAGCTGTCGGTGGCCTTGTCCTGCGCCAGCACGGCCTCGCTGGATTGCGTGATGGCGCGGCTGCCTTCCACCGTCTCCAGCGATCCAGCCGTCGCCGCCATGACCGCCAGGACGGCGACGGTGATGGCGACACGGCTTATAAAAGGATCGCGGGCATGGGCTGCATGCTCGGCATGTTCGGCATGCTCATGTGCATCCAGCGCCGGATCGTGTTCCATCGTGTCCTCTGTTCTGCCGCTGCGCGCGAGAACTATTTGAACAGGTTCAGGTCGATGGCGTCGGCCATGGCCTGGTAGCCCGCATCATTGGGATGCAGCTTGTCGCGCAGATTGAAGTCGGCGCGGAAGGTCAGCGGATTGGCCGGGTCGGCGGTGGCGGTGGCAAAATCCACCACCCCGTCAAAGGCGCCCCCGGTCCTGATCCAGTTGTTCAGGCCGGTGCGCACCTGTTCGCCCGCGGGCGAGGCATTGGCCGCGCCCTGATAGGGCGTCAGCAGTGCGCCGATCACGCGGATGCCATGCGCGTGGGCGCGCACGATGATCTGCTTGTCGGCGGCGATCAGCGCGTCCAGCGTCACCGGGTCCTGCGGACTTATGGTGGTAAAGCCCCGGCCGATATCATTGATGCCTTCCAGCAGGATGATCGCCTTGACCCCGGGCACGCCGAATACGTCGCGGTCCAGCCGCGCCAGTGCGTTGGGACCGGTGCCATAGCGCACCAGGCGGTTGCCGCCGATCCCGGCATTGACCACCGACCAGTTGCTCTTGGCGGCAGCCAGGCGTTCGGCCAGCCGGTCGGGCCAGCCGCGAAAGGCGTTGTTGGTCGAGGCCGCCCCCTCGGTGATGGAGTCGCCCAGGGTCACGACCACCGCATTGGCGCTGACCGGATCCACCTCGAGCTGTGTGACCAAGGCGGTGAGGCGCATGATGCGCTGGGACGGCAATTGCGCCGCGCCCGTCTGATCGCCGGCCGTCCCCGAGACATATTGATAAAGGCTGTGGCCGGCCCGCGAGAGGGTGCCAGGCACATGGATGGAAATCACCAGTTTTTCCAGCGCGTCCACTTTCAGATCGACCGGATCGGACAGAACCGGCGCACCGCCGGGCAGGGTGACAGCGCCGTGGCCGTCGAAGGTGACGATATGGTCGCTGCCTGCCAGCACGCTTCCATCGGGACCGGCTGCGCCCACATGCACCGCGCCAAGTGCCAGCACATCGCTGCCGCCTTCATTGCTGAGGCGCAGGCGAATCCGCTTGCCTGCAACCGCGACCCGTACCAATTGGCGGATGGTGATATTGGACGGATCGGCTTCGGCGGTTACCACGGGGACATTGCCGGGATTGTCCAGCAGCGGTGGCGTGGGCGGCGGTGTTGCCGGTTGGGCGGGCAGCGTGCCGGCCATCGGAACAGCGGCCGTCGCGGTTACCGGCAAGGCGGGGGTCATGCCAGGCGGCAGAGGGGTGGGGACAAATCCCCATGCGCCGATCCAGCTC
This sequence comes from Alphaproteobacteria bacterium, assembly GCA_025361185.1. Taxonomy (GTDB): domain Bacteria; phylum Pseudomonadota; class Alphaproteobacteria; order Micropepsales; family Micropepsaceae; genus Rhizomicrobium. The sequence goes on from JANYAR010000078.1 coordinate 2,062, forward strand.
TCTTTTGGCGCCTTTGGCGCCGACTCAGCCGGGGCAGCCAGAATCAGGGCGGCCGCCCCAACAAGGTAAATCGCGAAATGACGAATTCTCATGTCCCACTCCCCATACTTTATTGGTTGCCGCGACTTTCCCTTGGGCCGAAAGGCGGCGCAAGCCGCTTGGAGGAAGGGCTGGAAATGGTCAAAATGCACTCCTTGCGGACAAAACCCGCCCCGGATGCGAAAAAAGTCTGGTTTTTCAGATGCTTCCCGTTGACGGGCGGGAACTTCCCATGACAGTTTATCCTCAGCCTAGGGGGTAACCTGACGGCGTGTCCCTCAAAGGGGCTGGGGATGATCAAGTCAGAACTGGTTGCAAGGCTCACCGCTCGCTATCCGCACCTGTATCACCGCGATGTGGAACGCATCGTTACGACAGTGCTGGATTGCATCAGCAAGGCACTCGCCGAAGGTCATCGCGTGGAATTGCGCGGCTTCGGCGCCTTCAGCGTCAAGGTGCGTCCCAGCCGCATGGGGCGTAATCCGCGTACCGGTGAACCGGTTTCGGTGGGCCAGAAACGCGCGCCTTTCTTCCGCACGGGCAAGGAATTGCGCGAACGCCTGAATGGCGGCAAAGCGGACTAGCCATAAAAGCGCCTTTCGCTTTTGCGTGAGCCGCGCGACAATAAAACGATGAATCCCATCTACGTCGCTTTGGATACGACCGATCCCGACTATGCGCGCGAGCTGGCCGAGCGTGTGCGTCCCTATGTCGGCGGCCTGAAGCTGGGATTGGAATTCTTCAGCGCCCATGGTCCCCAGGGGGTGCGCCCCTTTGTCGAGTCCGGCCTGCCTGTCTTTCTGGACCTGAAATATCACGATATTCCCAACACTGTGGCGGGCGCGGTGCGCGCGGCAGCCGGTCTGGGCGTGTCCATCCTGAATGTTCATGCCCAGGGCGGGGCCGCAATGATGCGCGCCGCGCTGGACGCGGCCAAAAGTGTTTCGCCCGCAACCCGGGTCATTGCCGTGACCATGCTGACCAGCTTGGGCGACGAGGATTTGCCGGGGCTTGGCCTGAAACCGCCGGTCGGCGATCAGGTTTTGCGCCTGGCCTCGCTGGCGCAGCAATGCGGCCTGGATGGCGTGGTGTGTTCGGCGCACGAGATCGCAAGGCTGCGCAAGGAGCTGGGCCCGGATTTTCTCCTGGTCGTGCCGGGCATCCGCCCCAGCGGCACGGCGCTGGGTGACCAGCGCCGGGTGATGGGCCCGGCCGAGGCCCGGGATGCGGGCGCCAGTGTGCTGGTGATCGGTCGGCCGATCACCAGGGCCGCGGACCCTGCGCAGGCGGCCCGCGATATTGCCCAAAGCCTGGGCATTTCAGCCGCTTAGGCCCGGTTTCCAGGCTTGCTTGATTTCCGCCAAGGCCCGGCTCATACACCCCAGCCCATGCCCACTTCCTCAACATCCGTTGCGGTGAAAATCTGCGGCATCACCAGCCCTGGCGCAATCGAAGCGGCAGTGGGTTCTGGCGCGGCCTATGGGGGGCTGGTATTTCACCCCAAGTCGCCGCGTTTTGTGTCTCTCGAACAGGCGCGTGCGCTGGCCCAGCAGATGCGTGGACGGCTCAAACTCGTGGCACTGATCGCCGACATGGACGATGCCGGGATCGAGGCCCTGGTGAGCGCGGTGCGTCCCGACTTCCTGCAGCTGCACGGCGCGGAGACAATTTCGCGCACAGCCGATATCCGCGCCCGCTTCGGCTTGCCCGTGATCAAGGCGCTGGCGGTGGCCGATGCATCCGATCTCGCCACGGCGGCTGACTATGAGAAAGCCGCCGACATGTTGATGTTCGACGCCCGTCCGCCGGAGGGTGCGATGCGCGGCGGCGGCCATGGCGCGGCCTTCGACTGGAAGATCCTCAAGGACCGCAGCTTCACCAAGCCCTGGTTCCTGGCCGGCGGTCTGACGCCGGAAAATGTCGCGCGCGCCATCGAGCTTTCCGGCGCAACCCAGGTGGATGTATCTTCCGGCGTGGAAAGCGCGCCCGGTGTGAAAGACGCCGTGCGCATTGCCGCCTTCATTCAAGCGGCCAAATCCCCTTTGAGCAAGCAATACGCATGAACCAGATTCCCAACTCGCTGCGCTCCGGCCCCGATGCATCGGGCCATTTCGGCGCCTATGGCGGGCGCTTCGTCGCCGAAACCCTGATGCCGCTGGTTTTGTCGCTGGAACAGGCTTACGAGGCGGCGAAAAAGGACCCCGCCTTTCACGCCGAATTGTCCGGCCTGCTGACCCACTATGTCGGGCGCGAAAGTCCGCTCTATTTCGCCGAGCGGCTGACCACCCATTTCGGCGGCGCGAAGATCTATCTCAAGCGCGAGGACCTCAATCATACCGGCGCGCACAAGATCAACAATTGTCTGGGCCAGATTCTTCTCGCCAAGCGCATGGGCAAGACCCGCATCATCGCCGAGACCGGTGCTGGCCAGCATGGTGTCGCCACCGCCACCGTGGCGGCGCGCTTCGGGCTTCCCTGCATCATCTATATGGGCGAGGTGGACATGGAGCGGCAGAAGCCCAATGTCTTCCGCATGCGCTTGTTGGGCGCGGAAGTGCGCGGTGTGTCGTCGGGATCGCGTACGCTGAAAGATGCGACGAACGAGGCGCTGCGCGACTGGGTCGCCAATGTGCACGACACCTTCTACATCATCGGCTCGGTGGTGGGGCCGCATCCCTATCCCGCCATGGTGCGCGATTTCCAGACCGTGATCGGCAATGAAACCCGCGCCCAGATGCTGGAAAGGGAAAAACGTCTGCCCGACCTGGTGGTGGCCTGCATCGGCGGCGGCTCCAACGCCATCGGCATGTTCCATCCTTTTGTCGACGATGCCGCGGTGGAGATCCACGGCGTCGAAGCGGCGGGCGATGGCGTGAACACGCCCCGCCATGCCGCCACCCTGTCCAAGGGCATACCGGGCGTGCTGCATGGCGCACGCTCCTATCTTTTGCAGGATGGCGACGGCCAGATTCTGGAAGCCCATTCCATATCGGCGGGGTTGGATTATCCGGGTGTCGGCCCGGAACATAGCTGGCTGAAGGATATCGGCCGGGTGAAATACCATTCCATCACCGACAAGGAGGCGCTGGACGCCTTCATGCTGCTGTCCAAGCTGGAAGGCATCATTCCGGCGCTGGAATCGGCACACGCCATCGCCCATGTCGCCAAGATCGCGGGCCAGATGAAAAAGGACCAGGTCATCGCCGTCTGCCTGTCGGGGCGCGGCGACAAGGACGTCTTCTCGGTGGCCCATGCGCTCGGAGAAAAGCTGTGACAAGCCTGGCTGACACGTTTACGCGCCTGAAGAAGGAGGGCCGCGCCGCCTTCGTGCCCTTTATCACCGCGGGCGATCCCGACATGGAGACCAGCTTCGCCATCCTGGAAAAGCTGCCCGAGGCCGGCGCCGATATCATCGAGCTGGGCATGCCCTTCACCGATCCCATGGCCGATGGCCCCGCGGTGCAGGCGTCCTCCGTGCGCGCGCTCAAGGCCGGCGCCACCATGGCCCGGGTGCTGGAGATGGTGAAAAAATTCCGCCGCGCCAACAAGACCACGCCCATCGTGCTGATGGGCTATTACAATCCCATCCATGCCCATGGCACCGCGCGCTTTGCCAAGGATGTGGCCGCCGCCGGCGTGGACGGCCTGATCGTGGTGGACCTGCCGGTGGAGGAAGACGAAGTGCTGCGGGTGCCGGCGCGGGCGCAAGGCGTGGACCTGATACGCTTTGTGACCCCGACCACCGATGAAGCGCGGCTGAAGCGGATCGTCGCGGAAGCCTCCGGCTATCTTTATTATGTCTCGGTCGCGGGTGTGACCGGCACCAAGGCGGTGCCCGAAGAGGAGGTGCGTGCGGCGATGGTGCGGGTGCGCAGCGCAACCCATCTGCCCTGTACCGTGGGGTTCGGCATCCGCTCACCCGAGCAGGCCGAGGCAATAGCCCGGCTCGCGGACGGCGTGGTGGTGGGGTCGGCCATTGTCGCCCTCGTTGCGGCAAATTTGGGCGGCGGCCGGGACCAGGTCGTGGCCGAGGTTCTGGCGCTGACCCGCGCGTTAGCCGGTTCCACCCATGCGGCACGCCGTGGTAAGGTACCGGCATGAACTGGATCACCAAAGTCGTCCGTCCCCGGATCAAAGGCCTGATCGGCGGCAAGGATGGCGGTCGCGGTGATACCCCGGAAAATCTCTGGAAAAGGTGCCCCTCTTGCGGGGAAATGATCTTTCACCGCGATCTGGTGGCGAATCTGAATGTCTGCCCCAATTGCGGCCATCATTTGCGAATCGGTCCGGCCGAGCGCTTCGCCTATACCTTCGATGCCGGCAGTTTCAGCGAATTGACGCCGCCCAGCGTCCCCGCCGACCCCCTGCGCTTTAGGGGCGAGAAAAAATATTCCGACGAGATCAAGGCGGCGCGCACCAAGACGGGGCGCCCCGAAGCCTTTACCGCCGCGCGCGGTACGATGGACGGCCTGCTGGTGATGATCGGGGTCCAGCCTTTCGACTTCCTGGGCGGCAGCCTGGGCATGGGGGTGGGCGAGGCGCTGGTGGAATCGATGCAGGCCGCGATCAAGGAAAAGCGGCCCTATATCCTCTTCGTATCGTCGGGCGGCGCGCGCATGCAGGAAGGCATTCTGTCGCTGATGCAGATGCCGCGCGCCACCATCTGCGTGGACATGCTGCGCGAGGCGGGGTTGCCCTATGTCGTGGTGCTCACCGATCCGACCTTCGGCGGGGTCAGCGCCTCCTATGCCATGCTGGGCGATATCCAGATCGCCGAGCCGGGGGCGCAGATCGGCTTTACCGGGGCGCGCGTCATCGCGCAGACAATTCGCGAGAAACTGCCGGAAGGATTTCAGCGCGCCGAATATCTGCTTGAGCATGGCATGCTGGACATGGTGACGCCGCGCAAGGAGCTGCGCACCACCCTGTCGCGCCTGTTGCACCTGCTGATGAGCCAGGGCAAGCCGCGCAGCAAGGTTCTGCCCATGCCGAAGCGCAATGGCAATGGCGGCGTCGCCGTAACCCCTTAATTGAAAGGGGCGTGATGCTGTCCGAGACCACGCGCAGTGACACGGTGTTGAAGCGCCTTCTGACCCTGCATCCCAAGAAAATCGACCTGGCGCTGGACCGGATTTTGCGCCTTCTGTCGGCATTGGGAAATCCACAGCTCAAGTTGCCGCCGGTGATCCATGTCGCCGGCACCAACGGCAAGGGCTCGGTCTGCGCCTTTGCCCGCGCCATGCTGGAAGCACAGGGCCTGAAGGTTCATGTCCATATCTCGCCGCATCTGGTGCGCTTTCACGAACGCATCCGCATCGCCGGCCGGCTGATTTCGGAAGAGGCGCTGGTCTCGCTGCTGGAGGAAGTGGAGGCGGTCAATGCCGGACGCGAGATCACCTTTTTCGAGATTACGGCGGCGGCGATGTTTCTGGCATTTTCCCGCGCCCCGGCCGATGCCTTGGTGCTCGAGGTCGGCCTGGGCGGCACCTATGACGCCACCAACGTGGTGCCAAATCCCGTCATGACGGTGATCCAGCCGGTGGGCCTGGATCACAAGGAATTCCTGGGCGATGACCTGGCGGGGATCGCCTTGGAGAAGGCCGGCATCATCAAAAAGGGCGCGCCGCTGGTGGTGGGGCCTCAGAATGACGTCGCCCGTACCGTGATCCTGCGCCAGGCAGACCGGCTGAGCGTGTCGGTATTCGAGTTCGGCCAGGATTTCGTCACCCGCCAGGAACATGGCCGCATGGTCTATGAGGACGAAGTGGGTCTGCTGGATTTGCCACTGCCCAGGCTGGTGGGCCGCCATCAGATCGAAAATGCCGGCGTGGCGATTGCCGCCTTGCGTCATGCGGGAAGTTTTGGCGGAAGACGATTGGCTTGGGGGCAGGAGGGGGGAATCGAAAAAGGATTGGCCACGGTGGAATGGCCGGCGCGGCTGCAGCGGCTGCACAAGGGCCCGCTGGTGGAAGCCGCCCCCCTGGGCGCCGAAGTCTGGCTGGATGGCGGCCACAATCCGCACGGCGCCGAAGCGGTATCGCGCGCCATGGCCGACATGGAGGAGCATGGCGAGCGCCCGCTCTATCTGATCTGCGGCATGCTGGCGAACAAGGATGCGCTGGGCTATTTGCGCGCCTTCAATGGATTGGCGCGGCATGTGGTGACGGTCGCGATCCCGGGCGAGGCCGCCAGCCTGGGGGCGGGCGCGCTCTACGATATCGCGCGGCGCGCCGGGATCGACAGCGCGCCGGCCGAGGATCTGGAAGACGCCATGTTGCAGGTCATGGCCTGGACCCGGCTGGACGATTCCGAGACGCCGCCGCGGGTTTTGATTTGCGGATCGCTTTATCTTGCAGGAAGAGTGCTGGCGGAGAACAGCTGACCTCAAACCGTCGTCGCCCGTCGTTACGCTGTCGCTAACGACTATGCGGGCGATCCAGTTAGTTTCAAAAAAACTGGATAGCCCGGACAAGCCGGGCCATCACGATGAATGGTTAGATCGAACTCTCAATCCATTCCTTGATCTTCGACTTGGGCAAGGCACCGACCTTGGTCGCCGCCACTTGGCCGTCCTGGAAGATCATCATGGTGGGAATGCCGCGCACGCCATATTTGGTGGGGACATGCGGGTTTTCATCGATGTTCAATTTGGCGATCGTCACCTTGTCGCCCAGTTCGGTGGACAATTCGTCCAGCGCCGGCGCGATCATCCGGCAGGGTCCGCACCATTCCGCCCAGAAATCCACCAGCACGGGTTTCTTGGCATCCAGGACATCGGCCTGGAATGAAGCGTCGGATACTTTGATGGGCATGCGTTTGATCCTGTGAACTATCGCACTACATATCTAGGAACGTGTCCTGCCGGGGTCAAGGCGGCGTATTTTTGCCCGCCAGAGCGCGGGAAATACCGGCAATCTGGGCATCGAGAACCACATCGGAAAGCTGTAGAAGCCGGGGACCGTCGGTGAAGACCAATCCGCACACGACTCGCCGTCCTGGGAATATCCTGGCCGCGCCCGCGCGATAGAGCGCCATCTGGGCCAGATAGACTTTCGGAACATCGGCTTCGGCCGCGGGTGCGGGCCGATTGGTCTTGAAATCCAGGATCAGAACCTCATCGCTGGTCACCGCCAGCCGGTCGATGTGGCCATGGATGCGTGCGCCCCCCCTCAATTTATCAGAGCCAAATTCGGGAAGTTCCGCCAGCAATCCCGCTTCCGCTTGACTGCCCGGTCCAAACGCAGCGGCGAAGGCGGGATCATCCAGCACCGCCAGTGTTTCCTCGACCAGGCTTTCCGAATCCTTCACGCCGCGCCCTTGCGCGAATTTGCGCGCGACGGCGCGGCGCCGCTCGGGCGCGATCTGCGGCAATCGTGCCAGCAAGGCATGCACCACCAATCCGCGGCGAAAACGCGCCGCGCCAGCCTTCAGCGGCGAGAAGGTTGCAGGCACTGTGCCCACGCTTTCGATGGCATCGGAGGGGCGGATCAGCCGCGGCAGGGCAGGTTCCATCGGTGCGGGTGCCGCGATCCAACTGGGCAGGGATTGCTGTGGCGGCTGCTGCGCAGCCGTTTCGCCTTTCTCGTCAACCAGCGTGCCGAAGCTGATGATCTCGCCGCGCGTCACCTTCACGCCCAACGTCTCGGCGGCGGCCTGGGCAAGCTGGTACCAGGACCCGTCCTTCACGCCTTTCTTGCTTTCAAAGCCGCAGACATAGAGCCGGTCGCGGGCCCGCGTCAGCGCCACATAAAGCAGGCGGCGATGTTCCTTGAGCGCTTCGGCCTCCGCCAGGGTCTTGGCGGTCCTGACGATCTCGGGCGCCTCCTCGTTGGAGAGCGGAAACAGCACGCCGCCGTCATGATACAGCAGATGGCCTTTGCGGCTGGGCGGTTCGGGCAATGAGGTGGTGTCGGGCAGGATGACGATGTCGGCTTCCAGTCCCTTGGCGCCGTGCACGGTCATCACCCGCACTTCGTTGCGGCCGCGCTCCATGTCACGCTTGATCTCGGTGCCGCCGCGCTCGACCCAATCGAGAAAGCCTTCCAGCGACGGCGAGCGGCTGCGTTCCTGGGTCAGGGTCAAGGACAGGAATTCGTCGATGGCGTCGGCACATTCCTGTCCCAGCCGCGCCAGCAATTTTTCCTTGGCGCCCAGCGCCGTCAAGGCGTGGGAATAAAATTCGAAAGGCGGGGCATAGTCGGCGCGCTCCAGCATGGCGGACAGAAAAGCGTGCGCGGCCGAAAATTCGGCGCTGCGGCCCGCCAATGCGCTCCACAAATCGCCCTTGCGGCCATGGGCGAGCGAAAACAGCGCGTCTTCGCTGAGGCCGCAAAGCGGCGAACGCAGCAACGAAGCCAAAGTCAAATCGTCTTCGCGCTGCAGCACAAAGCGTCCCAGCGCGATCAGGTCCATGACGGCAATCTGTTCGGTCAGCTTCACCCGGTCGGCGCCGGCCACTGCAATGCGGCGCAGTTTGAGCTGGCGGATGACTTCCCCGCCGAAAGGCTCGCGGCGCGGCAACAGGATCATGATATCGCGTGGCGCGATAACGTGCTCATGGCCGGGCAGTCGGGCGCCGCTGTTCAGCCAGGCCGCGATCTTGTCGGCCACCTGCGCCGCCAGCCGGGCCACCGGGCTTTGCTTCTGCACCGTGTCGACCGGCGCGTAATGATCCACTTCTTCTTCTTCCTCGGGCACCAGCGCCGGCCAGAATTCGATGCCGCCCTTGGAGGTCGCGCGATGGGCCAGGTGGGCGATCTCTGCACCGCTGACGGTCAGGCCGGCACGCGCGGTCTGGTTCTCGAACACCTTGTCGACAAAGCTCAGCACCTCCGGGGCGGAGCGCCGCGAGGTGATCAGCGGTACTTCATGCAGGCGCTGGCCTGTGCCCGCGATCACGTCGGCGAAATGGCGGCGGTTGATGTCGAACTGGCCGGGGTCGGCGCCCTGGAAGCTGAAGATGGACTGTTTCTCGTCGCCGACGGCGAAAATCGTGCGGGTTTTCTCGCGCTCGCGTCCGGCGCCGGCGAAAAATTCCTCCGTCAGCTTGCGCACAATCTCCCATTGCGCGGGACTGGTATCCTGGGCTTCGTCGATCAGCAGGTGGTCGATGCCGCCGTCCAGTTTGTAGAGCACCCAGGCGGCCGCGCCGCTTTTGTGCAGCAGATTGCGCGTTTGCGCGATCAGGTCGTCATAATCCAGCACGCCGCGCAGCCGCTTGGCGTTTTGATAATCGCGGCGCATCGCCTGGATGATGGTCAAAGCAGCGAGGGTCAGTTCGGCGGCCCGGGCAGCGCGGCGGCGCTCATGGGCCGCGCAATAGCGCAGCTGCAATGCGCTCAGGTAATCCAGTAGATCGGGACGGACATCGGCCAGCTTCTTGCTCACCAGCTTCTTGCGTGGTTCGCCCTTGGTGGTGAGGAAGAATTGCCCCAGGGCGGCGAAGCTGCCGGCGATATCGCCGTCAAAGACGGCAGCCAGTTCGCCGGCGGCTTGGATATCGCTCGCGCCGCCGCCGCCCAGCCAATCACGCACCGCGCGCAATTGGGGGAGTTCGCGGGCGAGGGCGCTGCAGAAATCCTCTTCTATGCTTTGGGCCGTCTCGCCTTCCTTAAGGCTGTGGGCGGCGCGCACGGCAACGTCCAGCGCGTCACCCCTATCGAAAAAACGGTCCAGTTTGCGGCGGTCGGCGCCCATGGCGGCATCCAGGATTTTGGTCAGCGTCGCTTCGCTGGTTTCGGTCACCAGCAGCGCCACCGCCGCGGCGAGGGTCTCATCGCCCGATCCGGCACGCTCCAGAACTCGTTGGCGGGCCTCGCCGATCAGTTCGCGCGCCGACTGGTCGTCCAGCACCTCAAAGGCGGGCGGGATTTCTGCTTCCACCGGAAAGCGCGACAGCACGATCTGGCAGAAGGCATGCAGGGTGAGGACTTTCAACCCGCCCGGGGTTTCCAGCGCCGCCGCGAACAGCCGCCGCGCCTTGGGCAGATAGGTATGCGCGTCGCCGCCGATCGCCACGATCCGATTCCGCAATTCCTCGTCCGGCAGCATCGACCATTCGCCAAGCTGCTTGAACAGCCGCTCCTGCATTTCCGCCGCCGCCGCCTTGGTGAAGGTCAGGCAGAGAATTCTTTGCGGCTCGGCGTCGGCCAGCAGCAGCCGCGCCACCCGGTTGGCCAAGGTATAGGTCTTGCCCGTACCGGCGTTGGCCGCGACCCAGGCGGAGATCTCGGGATCGGAGGCGATCATGGAGGGGGTGCGCATCACTCCTCCTCCACCCAGCCCGAGGGCGACCATTCACGCACTCGCGCCAGATGGTCATAGTCGCCGGAAATGTCGGCGCGATAGGGCCGCACGCGCGACAGATAGGGCGTTTTCTCGTCATCAAACCATGCGATGCGCTGCGCCAGTTTCTCCGCCGCCCGCTCGGCAAGAGCGACGGCGTCCTTGATGTGAACCGGCTTGCGCGCTTTGTCTTCATCCGCCAGCGAGAGATAGATCAACTCTTCGGCAATGCGCTTGCCGATGTCGGGGAAACCGCCTTGCGACAGGATGGCACCTTCCAGCGGCAATTGCGGCGCCAACAATTCCTGTACCTGCCGCACCGTCGGAACGGCACCGGTCTTGTAGTCCAAAATCGCGGCGCTTGCGTCCTTGAGGATATCGATCCGGTCCGCCTGTCCCGACAGGGTAAAGTCGCCGCCGGGTGCGGAAAATTTTCGCGTGCCGTGCTTTTCCAAAAATGATTGTGCGACGATAGTTCGGCGCTCGCGCTCTACTGCGATAAAGCCGCGCGCCGCCCCCGCAAAGCGCGGCCGCCACAGCGCCAGCGCCGCCTTGGGGATACCGGCGTCGGAAAAAACCTGGTCCGCGATGAGGATCAATTGCCGCTCGGCATCTTCGGGCAATCCGTCCTTGTATTGGGCGATGAAAAGCTCCAGCGCCTTGTGCAGGGCGGTGCCGCGTTCCATTGGGCCGATGGGCTCGTCCAGGGCGTCCAGCGGCCGCAAGCCCAGCACATGCTTGGCATAGATCGCATAAGGATCGCGCAGCCAAGTTTCGATCTCCGTTACAGACAGGCGGCGGGGACGGGTTGCAACAGGCGGCGTGGGTGCGGGGCGGGCCAACCGTGGTGCTTGCGGCACATCCAGAATGTGCGCCGCCAGGCGGGTATAGTCGCAGTGCGGAGTAAGCGCGTCTTCCAGCCCAAGCCCGCGCGTCAACTGCTGCAAGCGTTGCAGCCAGCGCGAGGCAATCGTGGGGGCGCCGTCGGCTTTCAGGGCACGGGTCAGCAACACGTCCGGTCCCGCCGCCAGCATGGCGAAGTCGTGCGCCGAAAGACCGATGCTGCGTTCCGGCTGTTCCAATCCCAAGGTGGCGCGCATAGGCCGCGAGAACCAGGGATCGGCACCGGTGCCTTGCGGCCAACTGCCTTCATTCAGCCCGCCCAGCACGATGCGGTCGAAACGCTGCAGTCTTGCTTCCAGCGGGCCCAGAATGGCCAGCCGGGGATGGCGCCCGAACGCCGTGCGCACGGGCGTCTTCATCGCCAGATGGCGAAACAGGGTCGGCCAGGAATCGGTCTCGGCAGGATCGAGATTTTCCGCGGCCAGCCGCAAGGCGGCGACCAATGCGAAGGCGGCTTCGCCATCGTCGCGGGCCCACAGCAGGCAATCATCCCTGGCGTCACGCGCCAGGGCTTCGGCAGTGGCGACATGAATGTCGAGCATTGTCTCGATGCTGACCCGCTCTTGCGCGAAAACCGTTTCCAGCGGCGCAAGAAGACCGGCGAGATCTTTCCACCATGCCGCCAGTTGGGCGAGGGCTTGCGCGGGCGGCGGCACGCGGGCGTGGCCTGCCTTGGCGATTGTCTTGCCGATGCCTGCCAGGCCGGGATCGGGCCGTGGCCCGCGCAGGCACCAGCGGTCAAGCTCGCGCGCATGGGCGCGGGAAATGGCCGCGTCTTGTCCGCCGCGGCAGAAGGGATGTTTCAGCAGCGCCAGCAATGGCACCGGCGCAAATCTGGCCTGGGCCGCTTCCACGAGCAGACAAAGAAAAGTGCCCGTGGCGGCATGGGCCAGCGGACGCCCCGCGGAATCGTCGATGGCGACGTTCCAGCGCGCCATTTCCGCCGCCACGCGCCGCGCCAGATTGCGATCGGGCGTCACCAGCGCCGCCGTGCGCCCCGGTGTCTCGAGCGTTTCGCGCAAGGCCAGCGCGATGGCGAGCGCTTCCTGCGCCGGGTCTGCCGCCTGGATCAGCGCGATGCCGTTCAGGCCCTGCCGAATTTCGCCATCGCCGCCAGCCTGTGCCAGCTCGCGCCAGGCATCAGTGGTGGGCGCCGGACGTAAGACTTCCGTCAATAACGTCTCGCGCGCGCTGTTGGTCTTGACGGCGAACCAGTCCTGCACATCGCTGCGCTCTGCACCGATGGTTTTGAGCAACTGGTGAAGGCCATATTGCGGGTGGCCGGGATCGAGATTGCCCCAGCACTCGCTGTCCAACGTCTTGTCCAGGCCCGGCAGCACCACCGCGCCCTGGGGCAGCCGCGCGATCACGGCCAGCAGTTCGGCGGTGGCGGGTATGGAACCGGTGGAGCCGGCGGCGATCACCAGACCCTGCGGCGGCGCGGCTTGCAGCCTTTTCGACAGCGCCTGCAAGGATTGAATGCGGCGCGCGGCCGGATTCATAGAATTTTCGGCGGCCAGGATGGCGGGCCAGCGATCGCGCAACAATCCCAGAAAACGCGACACGCAATCCCAGTGCTCGGCCAGGTTGGCCGGTACCAGATCATCGAGCTTGGACAGATCGCAGCCTTGGGTTTCGACCTCATCCATCACCTTGGCCAGGCTGTCGGCCAGGGCGGCGCATTGTGCAAAAGACAGCAATCCGCCACGGCCCGCTCTGTCCCACTGGCCGATCAACCGCGCCAAAAGAAGCTGGCGCCGCAAGGGCGTGATGGCGGGCAACAGTTCCAGCCCGTCATTGGCGGCGTCGAAAAGAAGATCGTCTTCCTCGGCATCGCCCAGGGGGCGGAATTGCGGCAGCAGGGCTGACCCGCCCATCGCTTGCGCAAAGGCATCGCCAAGGCTGCGCGTGGCGCGGCGTGTTGGCAGGTAGACAATGGCGGAAGACAAAGCCAGTGGATCATCGCCGGCGCGTGCGATCAGCCCGCGCGCCAGCGTTTGGGCGAAATTCGCGCTGGGCGCGATGGAGAAGACCGAGGGGCTTTTCACGCCGCCGACAAAGCGGCGAGGGCCGCTTCAGCCTCGCCCTGCGCCTCCGGCGTGCCGACGTGAATCCATTTTCCGTCCAGCACCGTGCCCGACAGCCGGGTTTTGGCAATGGCGCGGTCCCACATCAGGTTGGTGGAAAAGGCACCGGCGGGCGCGCCCTCGAACAGGCGCGGATGCACGATCTGCACGCCCAGATAGCCATAGGCGGCGCCGGGATTGTCGCGCGCCCGCAGCAGGCGGCCATCGCTCTGCAAGACAAAATCGCCGTTTCCGTCATAACCGATGGCGGTCGCGATATCGGCCAGCAGCAGCAGTCCGTCCATGCGGCGCTCATCCCACGCAGCCATCATGGCAGTCAGGGCCGGGGTGCCCTTTTCGATCCAGATGGAATCGGAATTGACCACAAAGAAGGGCGCGTTACCCAGATAGGGCATGGCCTTGACCACGCCGCCGCCGGTATCCAGCAGCCTGTCAGTCTCGTCGGAAAACACGATCTCCACATCATGGCGCTTGGCCAGGTGACGGCGCAGCATGTCGGCCTTGTAGTGCAGGTTCACCACCACGCGCAGCACGCCCGCCGCTACCAGGCGGTCGATGGCGTGATCGATCAGCGTCTTGCCGCCCACCGTCACCAGCGGCTTGGGCCGGTCGTCGGTCAAGGGACGCATGCGGATGCCGAGCCCCGCGCCCATGATCATCGCTGCGGTGATTTTGCTCACACTGACTCCATTAGATTGGCTCCACGGCGCGTTTGTCTTTGGGAATCACGCGATCATACCATGCCCGCAAATCAGCCAGCGCCGGATGCGCCAGATCGTGCTCCAGAGTGGCCCAGACACGCGGCAGATAGGCCAGATAGCGCGCCTTGCCGTCGCGCTTGTAGAGGCGGGCGAAGACGCCCACGATCTTGGCATTGCGCTGGGCCGCCATCACCGCCATCTCGTGGCGGAAGCCGGCCTCGTCCACCGGCGTGCCTTGCGCTTTCAGGGCCGCCAGATAGTGGACGGTGGCGGCCTCGGCGACTTGCGGCGACACGTCGCGGCGCGCATCCTCGATCAGCGAGATCAGATCATAAGCCTGGCTTCCCGCGACCGCATCCTGAAAATCGATCAGGCCGACGCGGGCAATGGTGTGGCGCTGCGGCAGCCACAACAGATTTTGCGCATGATAGTCGCGGTGGACGAAGACGCGGCGGCTGCCCGCGATCCCCGCCAAAGCCGCGCGCCACAAGGCGCGATGTTGCGCGATCTCGTCATCGGTCGCCTTGCAACCCAGCGCCAGCGGCATAAACCATTCGGTGAGAAGGTCGGTCTCCGCCATCAGCGCAAGCTGGTCATAGTCGAATAAGGGTTTTTCCGGCGACAGGGAAGCGGGCGCGTCGTTGGCGTGAATTTTTGCCAGGACCTCCACGGCATGGTCGTAGAGCGCTTTCTCATCGCCGCCATCTTCCAGCACCTGGGCAAAAAGGTCGTCGCCCAGATCTTCCAGGATGACGAAGCCCTGGGCATGATCGGCGGCATAGATTTCGGGCGCCGCCAATCCATGGCCGCGCAGCCAGTGGGCCGCCGCCACGAAACGGGCGCAGTCCGCGCCCGCCACCCGCGCCACCGCATTGTAGCCCAAGGCCCGGCGCGTCTCCTCGCCGGCGCCGGGCGGGACGGAGGCGCCTTCCGCGTCCTGCGGCTGATCCATCAGCATTGCGTTTCTGCCGCCCATCGCCAGGCGCGCATAGCGGCGGGTGGACGCATCGCCAGGCAGGGGTGACACGGCTGCGGCGCCCCATCCGGCGTGCGCCAGAAAATCCTTCATCGCGATTTCACGATTTGGAGAGAGGGGGCGATCAGACATGCATCAGGCTTTCCCAGCGCGCCGGGCCGGTGAGCCGGGCGAGACGCGCACCATCGCGCAGGCCCAGGCGCACATGCAGCGCATCAAGCGGCAGGGCTTCGGGGGCGCGTTCCGGCCATTCCACCAGCACCGCGCCATCGGCCAATGCATCATCCAAACCCAGTTCTTCCATCTCGCGGGCGCTTTTCAGGCGGTAGAGGTCGAAATGCGCCACCGGCGGAAGGGTCGGATAGCTTTGCACCAAGGTGAAAGTGGGGCTGGGCACGTCTTCGTCAACCCCCAGCGCCCGAAGGATTGCACGCGCCAGCGTGGTCTTGCCCGCGCCCAGATCGCCCCACAACGCCACCGCATCGCCGACCTTCAGGTGGCCTGCAATGCCTGCGCCCAGCCGTGCCGTGGCATCAAGGTCGGGCAGGGGAAAATCCCCGCGGAATGTCTCGCCGATTTGGGCCATGGCCACGCTTTTAGCCTGCGCTAGGGGCTTGCGGAAGTGCTTGATTGCGCGACCTTTCGGGACATGGTAGCGGCTCACCCCGAATTCGAGAAACTTTGGGAAATGTCGGAAGAGATCGTCATTATCGGCGCGGGCCAGGCGGGCGCCCAGGCGGTGCAGTCGCTGCGCGCCGAGGGTTTTGCCGGCCCCATCACCATGGTGGGCGAGGAAGACTTCCCGCCCTATCAGCGCCCGCCTTTGTCCAAGGCCTATCTGCTGGGCACCTTCGAGCGGGCGCGCCTGTTCCTGAAGGCAGACAACTACTATGCACAAGCGGGCTGCGAACTGATCCTGAACACGCAGGCCAAGAGGGTCCATCCCGCCGAACGCACGGTGGAACTGGCCGATGGGCGCAAGATTTCTTACGCCAAGCTGCTGCTGACGACGGGCGCGCGCGTGCGCCGTCTGCGCTGTCCCGGCGCCGATCTGTCCGGGGTCCATTATCTCAAGACCATCGCCGATGTGGACGGGCTGCAGGACGCGTTTGCGCCCGGCAAGCGTATCGCCATCGTCGGCGGCGGCTATATCGGGCTGGAGGTGGCGGCGGTGGCCGCCAAGCGCGGGCTGGACGTCACCGTGTTCGAAGCCATGGACCGGCTGATGGCGCGCGCCGTGTCGCCGCAATTGTCGGCCTTCTATGCGGGCGAGCATGCAAAGGCGGGCGTGAAACTCAAGCTGCGCACCGGGGTCGAGAAGATCGAAGGCAACGGCAAGGTGGAGCGGGTGATCGCGGGCAGCCAAAGCACGCAGGCCGACATCGTGCTGGTGGGCATCGGCGTGGTGGCGTGCGACGAACTGGCGGCTGAGGCGGGCCTGACCTGCGAAGACGGTATTGTGGTGGACCGCAATGCCAGGACCAGCGATCCGCATATCTGGGCGGCGGGCGACTGCACCCGCCATGTCGGACGCGAGGGCCTGCCGCTGCGACTGGAATGCGTGCAGAACGCCATCGACCAGGCCAAGCATGCGGCATTGGCGATGGCGGGCAAGCACAAGACCTACAGTGAAGTCCCCTGGTTCTGGTCGGACCAGTATGATCTGAAGCTTCAGATCGCCGGTCTGGCGCGGCCCACTGATGCTCTGGTGCTGCGCGGCGATCCCGCAGGGCGCAAATTCGCCGTGTTCCATTTGCGCGATGGCGTGGTGGCGGCGGTGGAGGCGGTCAATGCGGCGCCTGAATATCTGATGGGCAAAAAATGGATCGCCGAGGGCCGCAAGATCGCGCCCGAAATGCTGGCCGACACCTCCATTGCCATGAAGCAGATGACGTAATGCCGCTTGCCAAATACAAGGTGACTTATATTGAGCATCCGGGCATCGAAGCCGGCGGCAAGGCCCATACCGTCGAAGTGGCGGAAGGCTGGTCGCTGATGGAAGGCGCGGTGAAACACCTGATCCCCGGCATCGACGCCGATTGCGGCGGGGCGTGTGCCTGCGCCACCTGCCAGGTCTATGTCGCGCCGGGATGGGAGGATAAATTGCCGCCCAAGAGCGAAATGGAAGAGACCATGCTGGATTTCGCGCCGGAGGTGCGGCCCAACAGCCGGCTGTCCTGCCAGTTGCGCATGAGCGCGGCCCTGGACGGGATCGTGCTCAACCTGCCCAAGTCGCAGCACTAACCCAGTTGTCATGCCCGCTTACGCAGGAATGACACAGAGGTTAGAGATACGCCGTCTTTCTGTCTTCGCTGTGCTCGGGATGCGGCGTGTCGTCCTGAATGCGGCGCGGCAGGTGGCAGCGCACCAGGGTGCCGCCGCCATTGCTGGTTTCGATTTCCACCCAGCCGTCATGCAGTTCCACGAAGCGGTTCACCAGCGCCAGGCCCAGGCCCGCGCCCGCACGGGTACCGGAGCGGCCCTTGGCGGCGAAGCGCTCGAACACATTGGCCTTCACCTCCGGCGCCAAGCCGGGACCATTGTCGGCCACGGCGATCTGCACATCCTCGCCCACGATCTTGGCCGACAGGATGATGGCGCCGCCGCGCGGCGTATATTTGAAGGCGTTGGACAAAAGATTGAAGATGATCTGGCGCAGCCGGCGCGCATCCGCCAGGAACAGCCCGGCGTCCTGGCGCATGTCAACTTCCAGCGACAGGCCGACCTTTGCGGCCCAGTCGCGGGCATGGACTGCGACATCACCGATCATCTCGCCCAGGTCGATACGCTCCAGCTCCAGCCGCAAGGCGCCCGATTCCACCAGCGCCAGATCGAGTATGTCGTTGACCAGGCTCTTGAGCGTATTGCCGCCCGTCACGATGGCGTCGATATATTCCCTTTGCTGGGTGTTCAGCGCACCCGGCGTGCCGCTGGCCAGATGTTCGGAAAAGCCCAGGATGGTGTTCAGCGGCGTGCGCAGCTCATAGGACACATGCTTGATGAAATCGGATTTGAGCCGGTCGGCCGCCTCCAGGCCTTCGTTGCGGTCGCGCAGCGCGCTTTCGATGCGGAAACGGTCGGTGACGTCCTTGAACGTCACCAGGGTGGCGCCGTCGGGCAAAGGCGAGGTGGAGAGCGACAGGATGGAACGGTCGGAACGCTCCACATCGCCCAGCTCGCGCGCCGACGCCCCCGCCACGATCGCCTGGATCAGCTGATCCCAGATGGCGCTGTCGCCGAACTTGTCGCGCGACAAAGCCGCGATGGTGCGCGCATGCGGCTCGTCTTGCAGATCGCCGGGCCCGAACTCCCAGATGCGGGCGAAGGCGGCATTGTGGAATTTCAGCTTGCCGTCGGGACCGAACACCGCCACGCCTTCGCTCAGCGTGTTCAGCGTCGCCGATTGCACCTTGATCA
Source organism: Alphaproteobacteria bacterium (assembly GCA_025361185.1). Lineage (GTDB taxonomy): Bacteria > Pseudomonadota > Alphaproteobacteria > Micropepsales > Micropepsaceae > Rhizomicrobium. Next base: position 20,469 of record JANYAR010000078.1, read on the forward strand.
GGGTGTTGTAATCGCTCTGCAAGTTGAGACGCGCGGTGACATCCTCATACAGGAAGGTCAGCCCGCCAAAAGGATGCGGCTGGGTCATCACCCGGATGGTCTGGCCGCCGGGAAGATGCCAGGTGTCTTCGCTGGAGTTTTCCCGCGCGCTGTCCTGGTACAGCGCCAGCCGCGTGCGTTTCCAGGCCGGATAGTCGCGCTGTTCCGGCAATTTGCGCGTCTCGCGCAGCCGGTCGAGAATCTCGCTGTCGCTGGGATGCTTGTCGAGGAAGGTTTCGCTGAGGCACCACAGCTTGACGAAAGCCTTGTTGTAGAAACTCAGCTTCTGGTCGCGGCCGAAGATCGCCACCGCGGTCTGCAGCTTGTCCAGCGTGTCGGCATGGGCATCGGCATGCTGCTGCAGCCGGGCTTCCACCGCCGTCACTTCGGTGACATCCACCGCCGCCCCGATCACGCCTGCGTCGCCCAGCGGAATCTCGGTGAAATCCAGGGCGCGGCGCTGGCCCGCCATCACCGAGAAACGCCGCGATTGCTGGGGCGCGTTCTGGGCGCGCGCGCTGGCCGCCAGATCGTGTTCGCCCTTGTCCAGCGTGCGTTGCTCGCGCCGCGCGGTTTCCAGATCCTTGGCGCCGGCGCCTTTCAGGAACGCATGATTGCCCCAGGCCAGCGCCAGGCCCTTGTCGCGCAGCCACACCGGGAAGGGCAGTGCATCCAGGATCGCCTTGAAGTCGCCGCCCTGCTGCGCCTCGGTGGCGGGTTCCTGCAGCCACACCGCTGCCATGCCGCCCACCGCGCGCCCGCGCGCCATAAGACGGCGGCCGGGACTGTCATGCACCGCCAGCTGGAAGGACGCGCCGCGATCCGACAGGCCATCCAGCGCGGTGGAAAGCGCCAGCGCGTCGGCGCCCTTAAGGCAGGACTGCAGCAGCTCTTCGCCGCCGCCATAGGAAAAAGGCCCGGTGCCGTCGCGGCTCCACACCAGCAGGGCCTCGCGGCCCGCGCTCAGCAGCGCATCACGCTCACCCAAGGCCGCCTTGGTCTTGGTGCCCACCTGGCGCAGCGAGCGGCGCAGCCGGTGCGCGGCGCGCTGTTCGGCCAGGGCCCATAGCCCCGCCGCAATCGCCAGCGCCACCCCGCCACAGGCCAGCGCCGACAGCACCACTTCATTGCCGTTCTGGAAGGCCAAGGCAGCGGTCTGCGCGTCTGGACCGGCGGCCCAGGCGGGCAGGGGTATGAGGACGCCCGGCGCGCACGCCAGCAGGAAACCCCGCAAGCGCCGCCCAAGTGCCCCCGGCTTTTCACCCTGTCCCATAATGGGACGCATGCCGCCAGCCCCCGTTAACCTTTCGCCTTTTCGGCGAATCACTTTGGAATCAATAAGATAGCTTCGGAGGGTGAGTCCGCCTAGGACTTGTGGTTAATAAATTACTAAAATCTATATGCGGCTCACGGTCCCAGATTTAGCGGCCTGTGGATAAATTGTGAGTCGGGCGTGTGTAAAGTTGACATATGTGGTGGATTCTCCTATATTGGTGGTCATAGGAGACTACCAATGGCCAAGACCCTGACAATACACGATTTTTTCAAGCGGTTCCCGGATGACGCCGCCTGCTTGGCCCATTTGTTCCAGATTAGATATGGGTATGGTTTCGGTTGCCCCAAATGTGGGGAGATCGGGACCTTCCGCAAGTTGTCAAAACACCCCGCCTATACCTGCAATTGTGGCCACCATATCCACCCCATGCAGGGGACCATCTTTCAGGACAGCCACACCCATCTGACCAAGTGGTTCTATGCCCTGTACCTGTTCACCACGACCCGCCACGGCGTCCCGGCCAAGGAACTGCAACGCCAGCTTGGCGTCAGCTATCCCACGGCCCTGCGCATGGCCCACCTGATCCGGGTCCACATGACCGCCCAGCGAGGGGTTGCCGTCCGTCTTGGCCATGTGGACGCGAATCAGGGTCGCCATGCGGAGAGCTGTCGGGTAGCTGACGCCAAGCTGGCGCTGTAGCTCCTTGGC
>JANYAR010000108.1 GCA_025361185.1 Alphaproteobacteria bacterium
CCGCAATTCCCGCTCCGGAGATCGCCCGACCGACGTCGGCGGGCGCGAACAAGCCGAACGTGGCCACGATGCCTGCCAGGCCGTTCGTCGTGCTCACGGTCATCATCGCCCTGCACGATCGCGAGGCGGCCTATTATTTCCACCTCGCCCTCGCCCTGCAGACCCTGAACGACATGCAGGGCGCGGTGACAAATTATCGGCGGGCTCTGGCTTTGAAGCCGAACGATCCCGACATCTACAACAATATGGGCAACGCGCTGGCGGCTCAGGACAAGCCGGAGAATGCGGTGGCTGCGTTCCGCCGCGCGCTCGCCCTCCAGCCCGGCAACGCGGTGGCGCACAACAATCTGGGCAATGTGCAAAGGACCATGGGGCTGTGGGACGACGCCGAAGCGAGTTTTCGCGAGGCCGCCGCCCTTCAGCCCGGTTTTGCCGGCGCATTCGTCAATCTGGGCAATCTCCACCGCGACAAGGATGATTTGCCCGCGGCGGAAAGCTGCTACCGCCACGCGCTCACCTTGGCGACGCGCGAAACAGCCGCCCATTGCGGCCTGGGTTTGACCCTGTGGCAACTGGGCCGCCACGACGAAGCCCTGGCCAGCTACCGGACGGCCTTGGGCGTAGATCCCGATCACCCCGAAACGCTGGTCAATCTGGGGATTGCGCGGGAGGTGGACGGTGCGCTGGAAGAGGCCGAAGCGCTTTATGCCCGTGCATTGGCCGTGCGGCCCCAGGATCCCGACATTCTCAACCATCTCGCGTCGGTGCGGCTAGCGCGGGGCGATGACGCCGGCGCGATGGAGACGATCCACCGTTCGCTAGCCGTCCGGGAAACGCCAAGGGCCAGGAAACTGTTTGTCGAACTTGCGCGGCGCTTCGATTGGAGCGGCGGCGGCGATGACGAGATACGCCGCATCATGGTGCGCGCCCTCACCGAACCGTGGGACAGGCCCGGTGCGCTCAGCCATGCCGGCGCCGGGCTGATCCGGTCCCATCCCGCGATCGGCCCCCTGGTGATGCGTGCCGATGCGGCATGGTCCTCCGATAACAATGGCCGGCTTTCCCTCGCGCAATTGCTGGGAGGCGCAGGTTTCACGCCGCTGGCAGACGATGCGCTTCTGGCCGCACTCCTGATCTCGGCGCCCAATACTGACATTCCGCTGGAGCGCTTTCTGACCCTGCTGCGCGGCGCTATGATGCGGGAACTGGCGCACAGCGCCGATACCGGCGCGCAGGCTGAACTTTTCGCCGCCGCGCTGGCGCAACAATGCTTCATCAATGACTATGTCTTTCTGCCCGACAAGGACGAACTTGCTGCTGCTGCGGCGGCGCGGGCAGCAGCGGAAACGGCGGACATCGCGACGCCGATGCAGCTTTTGCTGGTGGCGGCTTACTTCCCGCTCCACAGCCTGGCCAATGCGGAAAGACTGTTGGAGCGGTCATGGCCGGCGCCGGTGGAAGCGGTGCTGACCCAACAGGTGCGCGAACCCTTGGCTGAACTGCGCTTGCGCGCGGATATTCCGCGCCTGACCAGGATCGAAAACCCGGTATCGCGGCTGGTGCAAAATCAATATGAGGAAAATCCCTATCCACGCTGGGTGCGGCCGGCGCCGGATACGCAGGGCACCATCGGAAATTTTCTCAGCAGCAAGTTTCCGTTCGCCCAGTTCGACCGTCCCGCGGGGGGCGCCCTGCAGGACATCCTGATCGCAGGCTGCGGCACCGGGCAGCGCTCCATCGCCATGGCCCGCAGATTTGGCGCACCGCATATGCTGGCGGTGGATCTCAGCCTTGCCAGCCTTGGCTACGCCCGGCGCAAGTCGGAGGAACTGGGACTGACGATTGCTTACGCTCAGGCAGACATTCTCGAGCTGGAGACAACTGGACGCCAGTTCGACCTCATTGAAAGCCTGGGCGTGCTGCATCACCTTGCCGATCCCTGGGCCGGCTGGGTCACGCTTCTGTCGCTGCTGCGGCCGGGCGGTTTCATGCTGCTGGGCCTCTATAGCGAGATGGCGCGGCGCCCGGTCCTGGCGGCGCGGGCGCGCATCGCGGAGCGTGGCGCCAGCGCTGAAGACATCCGCAGCTTTCGTCAGGAACTGATCCAGAGCAGCGATCCGCTTCCTTTCGCCTCTATTCTGGAATCGGAGGATTTCTTCAGCCTCAGCGCCTGCCGCGATCTGCTTTTCCATGTTCAGGAGCAGCGCATGACCTTGGCCCAGATCGCCCGTTTCACCCAAAGCCACAATCTCCGCCTTCTCGGCTTCGAGCTGGACGACGCGGTGCTGGCCGCATACCGCAAGCGCTTCCCACAGGACAGGGCCGCCACCGACCTGACCTGCTGGGAGGCATTCGAGGCGGATCATCCGGGCCTGTTCGGCGGCATGTATATCTTCTGGGTTCAGGCCGGCGGGATTTGATGCTTGTATTCGGATCGGGCGCTTTTACAGTTCGCCAGTTTATAATTCGCCACTGGGGGCCGTGCCGGAGGAATTGATGATCAATATCATGCCAATCTTCACCAATTTCCTGGCGGTGGATTCCCTGCGTCTGGACAATGAGAGGATCGAGAAATTCTGCCTGGAAAGTATGAAGAACAGCTCGGGACGGGTGATCTCCAACGGCGGCGGCTGGCAGAGCGACAATCTCGACCTGGCCACGCCGGAGCTGACGGAGCTATTTTCGGAAGTCCGAAAAAGGCTGGACGAAGTGCACCGCGCCTTCGAGTTCAGCGCATCCTTGCGCCAGGTGATCACGGAAGCCTGGATCAACATCAATCAGAAGGGGCACTTCAACTATTCGCACGACCATCCTGGTAGCCTTTTTTCCGCCGTGTATTACGTCAAAGGCGGCGCGGACAAGGGCGAGCTCGAATTGAAGACCCCCATCATCCCCCACACCTACACGATCTCGAACGAAATGGTCGGCAGCTTTAACGCTTTCACCGGCCACGCCATGGTGATCCCGCCTGTCACCGGCGATCTGCTGATCTTCCCGTCATGGCTTTTGCATCGCGTCAACATGAGCCAGTCGGAAGAAGAGCGGATCAGCATCGCGTTTAACGCGAGAGCCGCCAAATTTACTTGAGGTTGACGCCTCTCCCAAACACCTGCGAACAAAAAGAACCGGTAAGGTGGTGGCTCACGCCGGCCCTCGTTCCCTTGCGTTTTGGCGCGTGCCTCCATTTTGCCAAAATTGGGGCCCCAAATGATTATTCTGAGGGGCTCATGAAAGAACGCATAGGCAGATTGGCTATCGCTTTAGTCGAGCGCGTCATGGCGTACGCGTGAAATATCTCCCCCTTATATGGGCAGCATTGGCGCGGCGGAAGCTGCGGACCATTCTCACGCTTTTGTCGGTGACCGCGGCCTTTACGCTGTTCGGAGTGATGATGGGCACGGATGCGGCTTTTCAGCAGATGGTGGACGTGATCAACCGCAGTGTCGTGGTAGTCGGGGCGCGTTTCGCCGATAATATGACCGACGCCATGGGCCAACAGATTGCCGGCATGCCGAATGTCGCGGCGGTCTCGGCCGGCGGCGGTGTGTGCGGTTATTACCGCAATCCCAAGAATCGCGCCTGTGTAATGGCGTTGGACAATGCCGCAGGCTGGCCCAATGCGCCTCTCACGGCGGCACAGTGGGCACAGTGGCGGACCAAGCCTGACGGGCTTTTTCTCAGCCGCAAAATGGCCGCCAAACGGGGCCTGAAGAAGGGCGATATCTTCTCTATTGTCACCTCCGCGGTACTGCGCGCCGATGGCGGCCAGGCCTGGCGGTTCCAGGTGCTGGATGTGCTGGACGACACGCCCTATTGGTCGGGCGGCTTCAGCTTCGGCAGCTACCAGTATTACAAGATGTCACGACCCGCCGCCGATCAACCCAAGGCGGACTGGTTCCAGGCGGTGGTGAAGGACCCCGCAGGCGCCGAGAACACTGCTATCGCCATTGACGCGCGCTACGCAAACTCCGCCATTCCGACCGACAGCATATCCGAGCGGACGATGCGCAGCGACGACGGCACGGCAATCGTCAATGTCGCCATGGTGACGCGGCGGGTGGCGGCGGTCGGCCTGTTCATGATCCTGCTTCTCACCGCCCATGGCATGGCCCAATCGGTGCGCGAGCGCCTGAGCGAATTCGCGGTGCTGAAGACCATCGGCTATTCCGACACGGACGTCATTGGGCTGGTGTTCGCCGAAGCCCTGGCGCCCAGCATCCTGGGCGCGGGCCTGGGGCTTGGCTTGGCCGCGCTGATTGCCGGGCGCATACCCAAGCTCCTGCCCAGCCTGTCCCTGCCCGAACCATATTTGTCCCCCGCCGTTATCGCCGAGGCGCTCCTCGCCGTCGTCGTGCTGGCGTTCCTGAGTGTGATCCTGCCAGCCCTGAGACTGAGGCGGCTGGACGTGGCCGCCATCCTGGCAGGGCGCACATGACTTTCCTGCGCCCTTGCCTTGCCGCCGTTTGGCTCAATCTCGTAAGCCTCAGGCAACGAATCTGGCCGGCGCTGGTGGTGGTCGTGGGCGTCGCTTGTGTGGTAGCCACCCTGCTCTCCATGCTGTCCATGACGGTCGGCCTGCGTCACACTTGGCAGCGGGCTGGCAGCCCCGACCGCGCCATCATCCTGCCCGCCGACGCGCGGCAGGAGGGCGACGGGACTGTCAGCCGCGCTGAAGCCGAAATCATCAAGGACGCGCCGGGCATCGCCCGCGATGCCAAAGGTCGCGCCATTGCCGATTCCGAAATCATAACCTACCTGGTGGTGCGGCGGCGGGACACGGGCGGACGCGGCTTCATCCAGCTTCGCAGCTTTGGGCCTGAGGCGCTCGCGCTCAGACCGGAATTCCGCATCATCTCCGGGCGCATGGTTCAGCCCGGCAAGCATGAAATGGTCGTCGGCGCGGAAGCGCCGGGCCAGTTCGTGGGCGTAGGCCTTGGCGATAAGATCACTATGCCCGACGGCTTATGGCCAGTGGTGGGCGTATTCAAGACCAACGATGATCTTGTGCAATCCCAACTTGTGGCTGACAGCGACACGGTGATGCCTGTGCTGCGCAAGACCGCCTACACTTCGGTCACCGTCCGGTTGGGAGGTGCGAACGCGCTTGCTATGCTGACGCGGGCAATTACAACCAATCCGGCGCTGACGGTTACGGCGGAGCGACAATCGGATTACTTCAATCGCCGTTCAGCGCAATTCTCCGACCTGAACGACGCGCTGGTCTATGGCGTCAGCGTGCTGCTCGGCCTTGGTGCGCTATTGGCGGCAGTGAACATTCTTTATTCGGCGGTAATGGCGCGCCGGTGCGAGATCGCCACAATGCGCGCGCTGGGCTTTGGCGCTGTTCCGGTGGCATTGGCGGTGGCGGTCGAGGGGTTGCTGCTGTCGCTGTCGGGCGCGGTTATCGGGGCAAGCGTCGCCTATGGCTTGTTCAACGGCGTGCAGGACGTCTCGCAAAACGTCGCCTTCCATCACACTTTTTCGCCGGAAATGATCGCGCTTGGTCTTGCCTGGGCGCTTTTGATCGGACTGCTTGGCGGCGTCTTGCCGGCCATCCATGCCGCGCGCCTGCCTGTCGCTGATGGATTGCGCGCGAGCTGAAGCAACTTCGGAGACATAATGTTCCTCAATCGCCCGAGTGCAGCGTTTCGTAGGGCTTATCGCACTTTGTGCAGCTTGGTTCTAATTTCCATTTCTGTGCCGGCTGCGTCACAAGTCCTGCGGGGCAATTGCGGCAATCCTGATCCTGACATCAGCATTGCTGGATGCACCAAGGAAATTAAATCCGATACCGCGGACCTTCAATCCGGCAGGGGACTCTTGCAGGCTGCCGTGGCGCACCTTGCAACTGACTATGACAATCGTGGCGTTGCCTACGCGAATAAGGGGCTCTACAACCAGGCGATCGCCGATTACAACCAGGCGATTTCTCTTTTACCCAAAACTTTTCCCATTGCTTATTTCAATCGGGCAAACGCCTATAACAATCAGGGCCTCGATGACCAAGCTATCATCGATTACACCATGGCGATATCGCTCGAACCTAAGGGGGCAGGCCCAGACTTCAAATTGGCCGATGCCTACGACTATCGCGGGAACGCATATGAACGCAAAGGTCTCTATGACGAGGCCATCGCCGATTTTACCATGGCGATTTCGCTCAATCCCGGTTTGGAAAGTGCCTACCAAAATCGAGGCAACGATTATTTGCACAAGGCACTCTACGACCTGGCCATCGCAGACTTTGGTAAGGTAATTTCGCTCGATTCACGCAATTTCGTCAGCTATTATAATCGGGCTCTCGCGTATGAGCATAAAGGGCTCTACGACGACGCCATCACCGATCTCACCAAAGAGATTTCACTCGCGCCCAACGACGTCGGTGCCTACGACACACGCGGCCTCGCCTATGCGCACAACACTCTGTATGACCAAGCTATCGCCGATTATACGCGAGAGATTGCGCTGAACGCCAAGGATATTCCGCTCCATCCCGTATTTGCATCCCGATACGCTGGTGCCTATGGCCATCGTGCGGACGCTTTTGAGCATAAAGGCATCGTCGATGCGGCTATCGCCGACTATCGCGCGGCGCTGAAGCTCGATCCGGACATGCAATCAGCGAAGGATGCGTTGAGGCGTCTTCGCGCCGCGCCGTGACGGTGAGGAGCGGTTCGCCGGAGCGCTAGCGGAGGCGAACGAGCAGGTCCAGTGGACCTGCGAGAGCGACGAACGCCGCAGCGGCGCGCGGCCAAGCGCGACGCGAGGCCGGGACAGACGAAAGCTACCGGCGAATTCCGCGGGGCACTATATTGAATTGGTACAGCGCCGAGCCGGTGCGGCACTGTCTGCTGCCGCGCCCGCCCTGAAGTCGCTGTCGCGCGGGCGGACTTGCACCTTCCCCGCTGCCTTTACGGGCCATCCGAACGCTCAAACCTTAAAGTCCCAGCACGCCTGCTCTTTCCACCAGTGTCGCTGGGATGTTGCACGCCGTCCATGACGGGCACCTCCGAAAAATCGAACGGGCTTACACCGTCGAGGCACGCAACATTTATCCCATACTGTGATGGATTGGAGCGACGTTGATGGTGCGTGTAGATTCCGCAGAGAGAGCAAAAGAAATGTTGTGCTTCACCCGTATTGAATCGGTAGCTGGTCAGCTTGTTCTCACCTGCAATAAATCGAAGCCCGCCCATAGCGGCTGAAACCGCTACCGCGCCACGCATCCGGCAATAGGAACAGGTGCATCGGCGGATGGTGTTAAATCCATCACAGAGTTCGACTTCAAACTGCACTGTTCCACAGTGGCATTGACCGCGTTGCATGCCTCGCGACTCCCATAAATTGCAGGTGGGGCAATAACGCAAAATTTCCGAATAAAATCAAAGGCCCGAAATGGACTTTGGTGCGCCCTAGGGGAGTCGAACCCCTCTTGCAGGAATGAAAATCCTGAGTCCTAACCGATAGACGAAGGGCGCTGCCGGAAGGCCCGGGGTTTAGCGGCCCAAACCGGCTTTTGCAACCCAAAACAGACTGTTAATCAGGCTGTTGCTGGGGCGGCGTCCTCAATTTCCAGCTGGACCCGGACCCGGCCGTTCCAGTCGTCCTGGCGCAGCCTCCCAACGGCATGAATAACCTTGCCACGGCTGGCCAAAAGCCCCTCTCCCAGGGGGGTGCCGACGGCCCTGAAGGCGATGGCCTCCAGCACCGTGCCGTCGCCGCCCGTCAGGCGCAGTTTGACGTGCGCCGCCCCCACCACATCGGCATAGGACACAAGTGCATCGGGCAGGCCCAGCAGCGGCTCGGGATTGCCAGCCCCGAACGGACCGGCGCAAGCGATCTCCTGCGCCAGCGCCACATTGGCGCCGGCAGGCGAAGACACCGCATCCAGATACAGATCGCTGACCGCCGCCAGCGCGGGCCCCGCGCCGGCAAAGCGCGCCTCGATGAAATGGCGAAAGTCGTCCAGCTGCGCCGCCATCAGCGAAAATCCCGCCGCCATGGCGTGGCCGCCGCCATATTCGATTGTCCGCCCCTCCGCCGCCGCGCGGATGATGCCGCCCACATCAATGCCCGGGATTGAGCGCGCCGAGCCCCGTCCCATGCCGCCTTCAAATCCGGCGACAAAGGCCGGTTTGGAAAAGCGTTCCTTCAAACGTCCGGCGACAATACCGACCACGCCGGGATGCCAGCCCTCGCCCGCCACCAGAATGAAGGGCGCGTTGGCCTGGCTCTGCGCCATGGCGGTGGCTTCTTCCAAAATGAGTTTTTCGATGGCCTGGCGTTCCTTGTTGTGCAGGTCGAGCTGGGCGGCGAATTCCGCAGCCCTGTCCGGCTCGCGCGTCGTCAGCAGGTCGGTGCCCAGCGAAGAGCGCCCTACCCGGCCGCCGGCATTGATGCGCGGCCCGAAGACAAACCCCAGATGATAGGGCGTGAAGGGCGGCCTTGCCTTTGCCACATCCGCAAGCGCCGCCAAGCCGGGGCGCGACAGGGCCCCGATCTGGCCCAGCCCGAAGCGGACAAAGGCGCGGTTGATACCCAACAACGGCACCACATCGCAGACCGTCGCCAACCCCACCAAATCCAAAAACAGCCGCAGGTCCGGTTCGGCGATATCGTGATCCTCGTAAAACTTGCTTTCGCGCAAGTGGCGGTTCAACGCCACCAGGAAGAGAAAACTCACGCCGGCGGCGCACAGATGACCCAGCTCCGATGTGTCGCCGGGCTGGTTGGGATTGACGTGCGCGCATGCCGGCGGCGAAACCTCGACGCGGTGATGATCCAGAATCACCACATCCAGGCCCAGCTTTGCAGCCTCCTGCAGCGCCTCGCTGGCCGCGGCGCCGCAATCCACCGTGATGACCAGCGCGATGCCTTCGGCCTGCAGGACGCGCATGGCGAAGGGATTGGGGCCATAGCCCTCGGTCATGCGGTCCGGAATATAGATGCGCGGCGGCGTGCCCAGCGCGGTGAGAAAATCCGACAGCAGAGCGGCGGAGGCCGAGCCGTCCACGTCATAGTCGCCGAACACTGCGATGCGCTGGCCCGCGGCAAGCGCCGCCGCCACCCGCGCCACCGCCTTGTCCATGTCTTTCAGAACAAGCGGATCGGGCAACAGCGTCTTGAATTTGGGTGTCAGGTAATCGGCGGCGGCGGCGCTATCCAGGCCGCGCAGCGCCAACAGCCGCGCCAGAACCGGGGAATATTCGCGCAGCAGCGCGCCTTCCAGTTCGTCCTTCACCGTTTTGAGCAGCCAGCGGCGGCCCGCAAAGGAACGCGCGACGCCGAACGCCGCCGCGCCCCTTTCCATGCTGGTCTCACTCACCCGCGTCGCGGCGGTGGCGTGCCTTGATCCAGCGCACCGTGCTGGTGGCCGAGCGCATCACCACGCTTTCGGTGGTGATGAAATTTCCCTCGCGATGCACGCCGCGCAGCATGGAACCATCGGTGACGCCGGTAGCGGAGAACACCACATCGCCCGACACCAGATCGTGCAGGCCGTATTTGCGGGCAAGGTCCGTGATGCCCCATTTGGCGGCGCGCTTGCGCTCGTCGTCATTGCGGAACACCAGCCGGCCCTGCATCTGGCCGCCGACACAGCGTAGCGCCGCCGCCGCCAACACGCCTTCGGGCGCCCCGCCGATGCCTATATAGATGTCCACGCCGGTGGCGGGATCGGTGGTTTCGATCACGCCTGCCACATCGCCGTCCGTGATCAATTTCACCTTGGCGCCCGCCTTGCGGATCTTGGCGATCAATTGTTCATGGCGCGGCCGGTCCATCACCAGGGCGGTGATATCGCCCGGCTTGCAGCCCTTTGCATTTGCCAGGGCATTGATGTTGTCGCCGGGCTCGGCATTCAGATCGATCAGCCCGTCGCGATAGCCGGGGCCGATGGCGATCTTGTCCATATAAGTGTCGGGCGCATTCAGCATGGTGCCTGGCTCGGCCATCGCCATCACCGCCAGCGCATTGGCCATGGCCTTTGCCGTCAGCGTGGTTCCCTCCAGCGGGTCCAGCGCGATATCCACCGCAAGACCGCCCTGCCCGACCTTTTCGCCGATATAGAGCATGGGGGCTTCATCGCGCTCGCCCTCGCCGATCACCACCGTGCCGTCGATCGGCAAGACGTTGAACGCGGCGCGCATCGCCTCCACCGCCGCATGGTCGGCCTCATGTTCATTGCCGCGACCGATCTGGGCGAAGGCCGCGATGGCGGCGGCTTCGGTCACGCGCACCGCTTCCAGCGCAAAGGCGCGGTCCAGCGGTTTCACCAGGACGGGGGGGCGGGTCTCGGTCATGTTTTTCTTTGACTCAATTTGGGGCTCGATTTGCAGGGGGCCATTCAAGACTCCATGGGAATCATGCACGGACGGGCCCGCACCTTGTCGGAAGCCCCAATGGCCTTCAAGGCGCGCTCCACACTCGCCTGGGCAGTTTCGTGGGTAATCATGACAATGGCGACCGGCGCGCCGGGGGCGCGAACGCGCTGGATCATGCTTTCGATGGAGACGCCGGCCTCGGCCAGATGACCGGCGATGGAGGCGAGCACGCCCGGCACGTCCAGCACCTCAAAACGCAGATACCAAGGCGAGACCGCCTTGCTGCCGTCGGCGGGATCGAGCGGTCTCAGGCTGGCGGCGGGACGGCCAAAAACAAAACTGGGAGCGCCGGTTGCTGCCTCGACGATGTCGGCGATTACCGCGCTGGCCGTGGGCGCGTCGCCCGCGCCGCGGCCGGAGAAGAAGAAGGGACCCGCCTCGCCCGCATCCACCAGCACGCCATTGGCGGCGCCGCTGACATTGGCCAGCGCCGAGCGGACGCGCACCATGGCGGGCTGCACTTTCTGGTCGATCTGATTTCCCACACGCCGCGCGATGCCCAACAGCTTGATGCGATAGCCAAACTCGCTAGCAAAGGCGATGTCTTCCGGCGTGATATGCTCAATGCCTTCGGTCGTGATCGCGTTCAGGTCGGGCGCCACACCAAAGGCGAGACTGGCCAGCAGCGCCAGTTTGTGCGCCGTGTCGCCGCCGCCGACATCCAGCGTGGGATCGGCCTCGGCATAGCCTTTGGCCTGCGCCTCCTTCAGGACATCGGCGAAGCCGCGTCCCGAACTTTCCATTTCGGTGAGAATATAATTGCAGGTGCCGTTGAGGATGCCTTTGACCGCATTCACGCCATGGGCGATCAGTCCTTCGCGCAAGGCCTTGACGATGGGAATGCCGCCCGCCGCCGCCGCCTCGAACTTCAGCGTGACGCCCTTGCTTTCGGCCAGCCTGGCCAGCGCCAAACCATGCTTGGCGAGCAACGCCTTGTTGGCGGTCACCACATGTTTGCCGTTGGAAAGCGCGGTTTCGACCAGTTGGCGGGCGATGCCTTCCTCGCCGCCGATCAGTTCCACCACCACATCGGCATCGCCTTTGGCCAGGCTCAACGGATCATCCGTCCAGCCCGCCAACGCGAAGCCGCGCGCCTTGGCCCTGTCGCGCGCCGATACGCCGACGACCTCAAGCCGCCGTCCGGCGCGTGAGGAAAGTTCGCCCCCGCGCGCGGCAAGCGCCTTCATCACGCCGCCCCCGACCGTACCCAGTCCGGCAATGGCAATCTTGAAGGATGCGCTCATTTTGCCGGGGCCAGCTTTTTCTTTTGTGGCAGATCGGTAGGCGCCATGTTGCTGCCCTTGGCGAGGAACTTCTTCACATTGCGCGCCGCCTGGCGGATGCGATGTTCATTTTCCACCAGCGCCACGCGCACATAGCCCTCGCCATATTCGCCAAAGCCGATGCCCGGCGACACCGCCACCTTGGCATGGATCAACAGATCCTTGGCGAATTCCATGGAGCCGAGCGTGCGGTATTTCTCCGGCACCGGCGCCCAGGCAAACATCGAGGCTTGCGGAGAAGGAATCTCCCAGCCCGCCGACGCCATGCTTTTCACCAGAACGTCGCGGCGCGATTTGTAGACGGCGCGGATTTCATCCACCACGCTTTGCGGCCCGTTCAGGGCGGCGGCGGCGGCGACCTGAATGGGCGTGAAGGCGCCATAGTCCAGATAGGATTTGATGCGCGCCAGCGCCCCAATCAGTTTTTCGTTTCCGGCGGCGAAACCCATGCGCCAGCCCGGCATGGAAAAAGTCTTGGACAAGGACTGAAACTCGATGGCGATATCCTTGGCGCCGTCCACCTCCAGGATCGAGGGCGGCGGCTCATCGCCGAAATAGATGTCGGCATAGGCCAGATCGCTCAGTACCCAGATTTCGTGCTTCTTGGCGAACTTGATGACCTCTTTGTAGAAGTCCAGCCCGACCACCTGCGCCGTGGGATTGGAGGGATAGTTCACCACCATCGCCAGCGGCGAGGGCACCGAATGGCGCGTGGCCACCCCGATCTTGCTGAGATATTCCTCCGGCGAAGTCGCGGGCACATGGCGGATGGCGGCGCCCGCAATCATGAAGCCGAAAGCATGGATCGGATAGGCAGGATTGGGCACCAGCACCACATCGCCCGGCGCGGTAATCGCCATGGCGAGATTGGCGAAGCCTTCCTTGGAGCCCAGCGCCGCGATCACTTCCTTGTCGGGATCCAGCGTGACGCCGAAGCGGCGCTTGTAATAGGCGACATGGGCCTTGCGCAGCCCCTTGATGCCGCGCGACGCCGAATAGCGGTGGGCGCGTGGATCGCGCGCGGCTTCGCACAATTTGTCGACAATGAAATCGGGTGTCGCCATGTCGGGATTGCCCATCCCGAAATCGATAATGTCCTCGCCGCGCGCGCGTGCCTGCGCCTTGAGGCGATTGACTTCCTCGAAGATGTAAGGCGGCAGCCGCTTGATGCGGTAGAAATCGGTATGCATGACCGGACAATCCTGAAAGTGCCTTGAGAATCGGGGATTCACCCCGACGAGGCAATCATTATTGGGTTAATTGGGGCGCTTTTTGAGCAAGTCTCTTATTCAATTGTCGCACGGCCAAATAGGCTACCGCGTTCGTTTCGACCGCCGCCCGGCCCTTCGCTTGCGCTCAGGGCGTTCGCGCGGGCGAAAGGTCCATTGGACCTTTCGCTAAAACCGCGCTCACCCCTGCACGAAAATCTCGGCCCTACGGTTGCCGTCTTCGCCCTTGGGCATGGATTCGTAGAAGATGGGCTGGCTGTCGCCCACCGCCTCGATCTGCACCCGGTCGGCCGGCACCCCTGCCCTGATCAAGGCCTGGGCCACGGCATTGGCGCGCGCCTGGGACTTTTGGAAGATCACTTCCAGATGACGTTCCACCGGCATGTTGCCGGTACGGCTGGAGGCATGGCCCACCACCTTGATGGACCCGGCGCCGCCGCCGGCCTGGAAGGCAGCAACAGCCTCACGCACCTGGGTGCGGGCAGCCACCGACAGGCTGGTGGTATCCCCGTGGAAATAGACGATCGCGGTGGGAGGAATGCCGCCATTCATGGCCGCGGCCATGCCCAGAGGACTTCCCGGAACGGCGTCGAGATTGGCAACCACGTCCTGCGGCATGCCGGATGCAGCGGCGCCCCTGGTGCGCTTGCCACCGGAAGCGGCCGGGACCGCGGGTACCGCGGGTGAACCGGTGCCGGCGGAACCGGCGAGGGCCGCGGTCTGGCGGTAATGCGCCAGAATCGGGGCCGACACCCATTGCGCCACACTGGCATTGAGCGGCGGCGCCGTGGATGGCTTGAAGCCCAGCTGGGCGTCGGTCGGAGTGGCCATGGCCATGCGGCGCGAACTTGCGGTCATCGGCACGGCGGGCACGGCCGGTTCAGCACCAGGCGGCGGCGCCATGGCGGCGCTGGACACGGGAGGGGGCGCCGAGGCGACGGCCACGGGCCGGACCGCTACCGGGGCAGCCGCGGTCGGAGCTGCGCTAGGCGGCGGGCCCGCCGAAGCGGACCCGGCCGTCGGCGGGGCGTCGGCGGTCGGCGGAGCATCATTGGCGGTGGGCGGCGCACCGGCGGTCGGCGGAGCGGCGGCGCTGGCCAGGGCCTGCTTGGTGGCATTGACGTCGCTGGCAGAGGGCGGCGGTGCGGCCGAATCGGTGCCGGCACGCAAGGCGTCGGCACTGTATTGGGCTTGGGCGCCGGCTGCGGTCACCTGTTGCGTGGTGTTCGCCTGGGCGGCGGCGCTGGGCGTCGCGGGGCGTGCGGGAATGTTGGCAAGGTCGGGGGTGGTGGTATTGGCGTCGGCGGCAGCCTGCTGGCTGCTGTCGGTGGGGAACTGGGTGTCGGCGGGCGTATCGTCGCCGCCGAGCAGCCCGGTGGGGTCCAGATCCGCCATGGTCTGACAGCCACCGACGGCAAGGGTGAACGCCAGCGCCGCCACTACCATAGGACGCGCATAAATCTTGGTCATGCCTAAACTGCCTTTATCCCAGCATACCAGTGTCGGACCCCCGCCCTGCGGAACAATACGCGGGCGCCGACCTAGGCTGTCCGATATACCGCGATGAGAGCCCCCGCGCCAGCAAAAGAGCGGGTAAATGTCCCCAACCATTGCGATATTTGTGCGTGGCAGCCCTGTTTTTCCGCCGCTTGCGGCGCATGTCGCGGCCGGGCTATCACAGATTTCACGAAAGGCGATCCCACGCGATGCCCTCCCCAGGCCCTGCCGCCCCTGCTTCACCCGCACCCGAATCGGCTGGCGCGCTGCGCGCTCTCGACACCCAGGAGTTCGCGCGCAACATGCTGAGCGTGGGGGTGAAGAGCCAGAAGCTGGTGCTGGACTTCGTCACCCGCATGAGCAACCGCGAGGATCCCGGTCCGATCGATCCGCTCAATATCTCGGGCGCAATGCTGGCGCTGGCCAAGGCGATGGGCGGCGACCGCGACGCGGTGGCGGCGGCGCAGACGGCGTGGCTGAACAATTTCATGCTCCTGTGGGAAAACACCGCCCGGCGCATGTTGGGCGGCGAGGCGCCCGCCGTGGTGGAGCCCGCGCCCGGCGACCGCCGCTTCAAGGCCGAGGCGTGGCGCGAGAACGAGGTCTTCGACTTCATCAAGCAGAGTTATCTGCTCACCGCCAACGCCATGCAGGAAATGGTGGGTAAGCTGCACGGGCTGGACGAAAAGGAACGTGGCCGGGTCGCCTTCTATACCCGCCAGTTCGCCGATGCGGTGGCGCCCACCAATTTTCCCCTCACCAATCCTGAAGTGCTGAAAGCCACCATCGCCTCCAATGGCGAGAATCTGGTCAAGGGACTGGACAATCTGCTGGCCGATATCGAGCGCGGCCATGGCGAGCTTTCCATCCGCCAGTCGGCGGATGGCTTTACCGTCGGCGAGAATGTTGCCACCGCCCCCGGCAAGGTGGTGTTCCGCAACCATATCATGGAGTTGCTGCAATATTCTCCGTCCACGGATGAAGTCCATGAGCGGCCGCTGCTGATCTTTCCGCCCTGGATCAACAAGTTCTACATCATCGATTTGCGGCCCGAGAACAGCTTCGTGCGCTGGCTGGTGGGCCAAGGCTACACCGTGTTCCTGGTCAGCTGGGTCAATCCCGACCCCGACATGGCCCAGATGGGCTTTGAGGATTACATGCGGGACGGCATCTTCGCCGCCCTGGACGCGGTGGAAAAAGCCACCGGGGTGAAAGACCCCAACTGTGTGGGCTATTGCATCGGCGGCACCTTGCTGGCCGCCACCCTCGCCTATATGGCGACCAAGGACGACAAGCGGGTAAATTCCGCCACCTTCTGGGCGGCGCAGACCGATTTCAGCGAAGCGGGCGAATTGTCGGTGTTCGTGGACGAAGCCCAGCTGGACGCGCTGAAACAGAAGATGGACAGCGAAGGCGGCGTGCTGCCCGGCTCCAAGATGGCGGGCGCCTTCAACATGCTGCGCGCCAACGATTTGATCTGGTCATTCGTGATCAACAATTACCTGCTGGGCAAACAGCCCATGCCGTTCGATCTGCTCTACTGGAACAGCGACACCACCCGCATGCCCGAGAAGCTGCATCTGTCTTACCTGCGCAATTGCTACAAGGAAAATGCCCTGGCGCGCGGCAAGATGGAGATGGCGGGCGTCAAGCTTGACCTGTCGAAGATCAAGGTGCCGGTCTATCTGCAATCGGCCAAGGAAGACCACATCGCCCCGGCGGCGTCGGTGTTCAAATCGGTCAATCTGTTCGGCGGGCCGGTGCGCTTCATCATCGCGGGCAGCGGCCATATCGCGGGCGTGATCAATCCGCCGGCGGCGAAAAAATATCAGCACTGGACCAATGACAAGGGCGCCAAGGACATTGAATCCTGGCGCAAGGGCGCGACCGAGCATCCCGGTTCCTGGTGGCCGGATTGGGACAAGTGGCTGTCCAAACTGTCGGGCAAGAAAATTCCCGCGCGCCAGCCGGGCGACGGCGGATTGAAAGTGCTGGGCGACGCGCCAGGGACTTATGTCAAAGTGAAGGCGCAGTAGCGCGCCGTCCTGCTATGGCCCGGTACAACCAAGCCACTAGTGCGGCGGTCGCGATATAACCAAGTGTAAGCTGCGCACTCCGCACCATCAGCGCCTCCCACTCCCGGGGCGACAGCGGCACGGGCAATGCATTTGACGTATAAAATATCCGATATAGCTGCGCCAGAAAATGATCTGCGACAAGCAGAGGCAGCAAAGCTGCGCAGCCCACCGCCAGGGCAAAACCGAAATTGCCTCGCATGTCCCGCCATGCCTTTAACAACGCCGCTCTCCAACCAATTTTTTCCAAGGCAATTATCGGCAACAATAATGCCATGCGCATAGACAGAAGGAAAACGCCAAGCAACTGACCAATACCGATCACCGCGTACAGCCGGTAGATCAATACAAATTTGGCAGTATTTTGCGCGGATGGATTAAAAATCAGCCCCTCGTTTATGCCCGATTTCACGAGCCGCATCAGTGAGTTTATCAACAGAATGCCGAACTCATTGAGCGCAATAACGGCACCAACTGAGATGGCAGCAACCGTCCAGATATCAGCATAGCGAATACTCTGCCTGGCAATCATCTGGATCACCGCCAAGATAAGCGGCGCAAAAATTACCGCGTGCAGCAGTTCATATCCCGACTGGCTTGCGAGACCGCGAGGTGTGTGGAATGGCGAATAGTGCTGCCAATAGCCGGACACCAGTGTGTAGAGAAGAAAACTTCCTAACACCAACAATGGCATTCGATAGAACGTGGCCAAGAAACTGCGCCAGATCGAGACAACCACCTGCCACGGGTTATGGGTATCCGGCGCGGTCAATTTATCCTTCCCGGCAGCAGCTTTTCATTCTCGCCGCCGATCTGGTGATAGAA
The DNA here is from genome assembly GCA_025361185.1 of Alphaproteobacteria bacterium. Lineage (GTDB taxonomy): Bacteria > Pseudomonadota > Alphaproteobacteria > Micropepsales > Micropepsaceae > Rhizomicrobium. The sequence continues at coordinate 17,292 of JANYAR010000108.1, forward strand.
GCCCGGGCCTTCCTGGCCGTTCTGCCAGAAATCCTTGCGCGGATGCACCAGGAACATGTCGCCCTTGAGATTGTGGACATAGCCCAGCCGCAGCACCGTCAGATAGGTGGCGGCAAAATCCGTCTCGCCGCATCGACCCTGAAGGCATTGAAGCGAAATACGCGTGGCCAGAAGCTGGGAATCGCGCGGCGTTGCGGCGGGCGCACCGGGCGAGGCACAGCGCATGGACAGTGCCACCGCCCCCACCAGCGGCTTGGCCCAAGCCACGTCGCCACCCGGCACGGCTGCTGCCCACACGGCGATGCGGCCCGCCGTGACGCGATAGAGCACAAAACCCGCGCCGCCTTTGTTGTTGCCGAAGTCGCGCACCACAAAGCCGAAGGGGCGCGTCTGTGGCGGCGTCAGCACGGTGGGGGCGCCGAATGTGGTCTGCAGGAAATCATGGACATACGTCTCCGCCGGGACGCCGTTCAGAGCGTCCGTTTTGTAGAGGGCATGCGCGAAGCCCTCCTGCGCCATCACATGGAACAGCGAATTGTCGGGTTCATGCGCGGCCACGCGCCATTGTGCGGGGGCGAACGCATTGCACTGCCCTGCCCCCAATCCGCTCAAGGCCAGAGGCCGGATGGTGGGGCCCAGATAAATCCGCTTGGACCAGGAGGCGTGCGCCGCCGGATAGGGCGGATAGAAGTATTCCCTGGCCAGAGTGCGCGGCGGACGCACCGAGAATGTCTTGCTCACCGGCGGCGATGCGCCCACCACCAGCGAGACAGTCTGGGGATGCACCTCGCCCTGGGTGATGTCGTACAGCGTCAGCGTGATACGTTCGCCGGCCTTGCGCGCGCGCACCAGGTCGGAGGCCTGCCGCGCCGACGCGACCGGCACCCCATCGATCGCCGCCACCACCATGCCGGGTTCGATCTTGACCTTGTCCGCCGGGCTGTCGTCGATGACCTGATACACCAGCGCGCCGCCACGCCTCAAAAGCGGGGTCCGCGATGCCGCGGCCGGTGTCAGCGCAGCGAATTCAAGCCCGGAAAAGCCGCGCGGCCTGGACGCGCGATGCACGGCATAGAGTACCGCACCCGCGAACAGTGCCAGCGCCACGGCAAACGAAACGGCGATGCCCTTCCATCCCATGGCGCACTCTTAGCATAGTCGCGGGCTTACAGGCCTGCGGTCTCCGGCAGACCGAGCATGATGTTGAGGTTCTGCACAGCAGCGCCCCCTGCCCCCTTGCCCAGATTGTCAAAGGCCGCCACGACCCGGGCCTGCCCCGCTTTTTCATTGGCGAAGACATAAAGGGTCAGGCTGTTGCTGCCCGCCAGGAGCTCGGCATCCAGCGTTTTCACCGCAGCCGCATCTTCCAAGGAGGCGACGGTGACCAGCGGCCGGCCGGGATAGGCTTTCAGCAGCGCAGCATGAATATCGCGCGGCGAAGGTTTGCCCGGCAGCGCCCACAATTGCAGCGGCACTTCCACCAGCATGCCGCGATAGAACCGCCCTACGCTGGGCGCAAACACGGGCGGATGCGTCAGCCCGGCATGTTCGCGCATTTCGGAAACATGCTTATGCGCCAGGTTCAGGCCATAGAGCCGCGACACGGTCTCGGTATAGCCGGCGCTTTTTTTGTCCTGGAATTCCGCGATCATGCTTTTGCCGCCGCCCGAATAGCCGGAGACGCCATGCACGCTGACGGGGAAATCCGGCAGCACCAATCCGGCGCGCACCAGCGGACGCATGATGGCCAGAAAGCCGGTGGGCCAGCAGCCGGGATTGCTGACACGCGCGGCCGCCGCGATCCGCTGATAACCGTCCTGCTCCAGTTCGGCGAAGCCATAGGTCCAGCCCTGCGCCACCCGGTGGGCGCTGGAGGCGTCGATCACCCGCGTGCGGGGGTTGTCGATCAGCCCCACGGCCTCGCGCGCCGCCTCATCGGGCAGGCACAGGATCACCACATCCGCATCATTGAGCGCACCCTTGCGCGCGGCCGCATCCTTGCGGTCGGCGTCGGACAAAGCGAGCACAGACAGCTCGCCGCGCCCGGCCAGGCGCTCGCGGATTTCCAGGCCGGTGGTGCCGGCCGCGCCGTCTATGAAGATCTTCGCCTGTCTGCCCATTGCTGTTTCCGTCAACATTGACACCGAGGTAATGTCGTTCTTAGCTGATTTTGCCCCCAAGGGGGTGCGTCCCGGCCCTGCGCCGGGCGCAGGGCCGAAACCTGATAACCCAGTGTGCGGCGGCATACGCCAAAGCGGTGAGCAAAAAAAGGGGTACTGGCATGGATCCGCAAGCTCTTTTCGAGAATTACCGGCGCACCATCACCGAGCATTATTTCGACATGAACGGCCGGGCGGGCCGGGCGCAGTTCTGGTATTTCGTGCTGGCGAACTTCATTGCCGCCATTCTGGCGCAGATTGTCGGGAGAATCGTGTTCCTGCCCGTGGGCGAGCTTTACAACCTTGCGGTGCTTTTACCCGCCACATGCATCGGGGCGCGGCGGCTGCAGGATATCGGGCGCGACGGCCGGCTGGCTTGGCTGATGCTGATCCTGATCGCCGTCACCCAGATCGCCGCCGTGCTGACGGCGCTGACCTTTGTCTTCGCAGGAATGTTTGGTTTTCTGTTCGTGCCCGGCCTCGGCATTGTGGGCCTGGCCTCGCTGGCCGTGGCTGTGGTGTTGATCTATTTCTGGTGCCAGCCCGGCGATCCGGGCTCCAACGCCTATGGCCCCCCACCCCCGACATTCGATCCGTCCAGGCCTGTTTCGCCGCCCGCGTAGCGGCAGCGAATGAAACGATCCTATTTCGGACAACCGGGCAACGGCGTGTCGAAGCTGTAGGCCTCGCCGTCATAGGTGACGACCAGTTTGCCGCGCCCACAGGCGCTGATCGAGCCCGCTTCCCAGACGCTCCAATGGACCTTGGCTTTGCCTTGCGTGGTTTGGCGCAAGGTCGCGTCCGAGCTGGCGATCAAACCGACCAGGGTCGGCGGCATGGCGTCCGGTTTCACTTCCACCAGCGGTTGGCCAGCCCCGTCGCTCAGCTGCACGCCCTGAACATCGTCCCACACCATGCCGCCATCCAGACCCTGGCGGGTGTGGGCGATGGACAGGACAACGTATTTGTCCAGCAGCTGCTTGAGGATCGGCGATGGCATAATGGGCGACGCCATCCAGGAAATCACCACGCGCCCTTCGGCGCCCTTGTTGTGATTGACGGTGACATAGTCCTGGGCGAGCTGGTCGGGCGTGGGTTTCCACAGCCTGGCCGAGGCGGGCATGGCCACCGCAAGCAGGCCGAGAGCAGCGGCCAAAGCACAGACAAGGGCGCGCATAACGCCTCCTTTTCGATATTGGCGCACAATGCACCCCGCCTTGGCCTGGCGGCAAGCAGGAACGACGAAAAACGGCGCGGATTGCCCCGTACCTTCATATATTGCTTAACAGGGAAACGGAGCCTGACGCTGGGACTGCCCCGCCAACGCACCGCGAAACACGATCGTGACGACGCTGCCGGGAAATGCGCGCCGGACGAACCGGACTGCTCCCTGGCGATCCAGAAACCGGCCCTCTACCAACCCGTCGCTGCGGCGTACGCGCCATAGCCCCGCCGGTTCGTGGATGATTTCAAAGGTGACCATCGGATACGTCCTTTGCCTGCGCGTCCGTCTCCCGGCATTGCGCTGGGGTGGCAAGCAACACTCCGGTCCGACGTGTGACCAGATACGCACCGATTGAATGTGACTGTTGAAAGTGAGTGCCGAAGCCTGCGACCCGCGCGGTTCTTGCGATTCACCGGCGTTACCAGACTTGCGCAATGGGCTGGCCAACTCCATTCCGTATTTGTACCTACCAGTGTTGCTGCAATGCCGTGCTCTGAGCCCGATAGAAAAACAGCGGCCTGATTTTCATCAGGCCGCTGTTGCGAAAAATAAAGTGGAGCTTGGCGCTTAGCGCTTGGAGAACTGGAAGCTGCGGCGAGCCTTGGGCCGGCCATACTTCTTGCGTTCCACCGCGCGCGGATCGCGGGTGAGGAAGCCGCCCGGCTTGAGCACGGGGCGCAGGGTGGGCTCATAATTCACCAGCGCGCGCGAGATGCCGTGACGCACGGCGCCGGCCTGGCCCGAAAGCCCGCCGCCATTGACGGTCGCCACCACGTCGAACTGGCCGTCGCGGGCTGCCGCGATCAGCGGCTGGCGCAGGATCATGCGCAGCACCGGACGCGCGAAATAGACGGTCTCGTCGCGGCCGTTGATGGTGATCTTGCCGCTGCCCGGCTTGATCCAGACGCGAGCGACCGATTCCTTGCGGCGGCCGGTGGCATAGGCGCGGCCCTTGGAGTCGCGCTTGTTGTCGACCTTGGCGGCGTCGGTTTCGCTGGCCGTCTTGGCCTTGATCAGCGTGGATTTGAGTTCGGTGAACTTGTTCTCTTCGGCCATCGTTAGGCTGCCTTCGTTTTATACTGAGTGTTCTTGGGATTCATCGCGGCGACATCCAGCTTTTCAGCCTGTTGCGCCTCATGCGGATGGTCGGGGCCGGGATAGACGCGCAGGTTGGACATCTGGCGGCGGCCCAAGGGACCGCGCGGCACCATGCGTTCGACGGCCTTTTCCAGCACGCGCTCGGGGAACTTTCCCGCCATGATGGCGCCAGCGGTGCGTTCCTTGATGCCGCCGATATAGCCGGTGTGGTGGTAATAGACCTTCTTCTTGAGCTTGTTGCCGGTCAGCAGCACCTTGGCGGCGTTGATGACAATGACATTGTCGCCGCAATCCATGTGCGGGGTGTAGGTGGGCTTGTGCTTGCCGCGCAGGCGCATGGCGATGATCGAGGCCAGGCGGCCCACGACCAGGCCATCGGCGTCGATCAGGACCCACTTCTTTTCGATCTCGGAGGCTTTGGCCGAGTAGGTTTTCATGGCGCATTTCTCTTGAAAGGACGCGGGTCTATACGGGTATGCCCTGCCCCGGTCAACAGAAATAGTGGAAATGCTGGGTTTTTCTTATGCGGTATTATAATACCGCTATTTCGGGGCGATTGGCGAGGCGTCCGCCTTTTCCATCAGGACCCGGATATGGCCCCACAGCGCCACGCATTTGCCGTCCTCGACATGGAACGCTGTGGAATCCATACCGCGCATATGCATGGTCGCCGAGGCGCGCTC
>JANYAR010000109.1 GCA_025361185.1 Alphaproteobacteria bacterium
GCGGCGACGTCCACCGCCTGCAAGGGACCGGAACCCGGCACCACGATGTTGGGGAAAGGCCGCGTCATGCCGTCGGCGATGAAGGCGGCGAGCCAACGCGGATGCGCCAGGATATTGGGCACATACTTCATTTTTTTGAGCCAGTTGGGGCCCATCAGCTCCTTCATGCCGTTGCGGGCATCGCGCTCCCGGTTGCCCGCCACCGGCGTGTCGATGGTGACGAACAAGGCCTTGTAGCCCGCCGCCTTGGTGCGGGCGATGGCGGCTTCCGCAGCGCCGCGCCCCCCCGCCAGGTACAATTGATAGAAGGTGGGACCCGCCGACTCCGCCTTCACGTCTTCGATGCGGTGGCCCGACATGGTGGAAAGAATATAGGCGGTGCCGTTCTTGCCGGCGGCCTTCGACGCCGCAAGCTCGCCGCGCGGATGCATCAGGCGCGAATAGCCGATCGGCGCCAGAAGAAACGGCAAGGCCAGCTTCTGCCCCAGCACCGTGACACCCAGATCACAGGACGGCGTCGCCACCGCAAAGCGCGGCTTGAAGATCACTTCCTTGAAGGCGCGTTCGCTGTCCCTCAGCGTCACCTCGTCATCGGCGGCGCCGTCGAGATAATCGAACACCCCATCGGGCAGGCGCCGCCGCGCCAGACGGCGCAGGTCTTTGACATTGACGACATGGGGAGACGCAAGGCGCATGGCGGACAGTCCGGAAAAAACGAGGCGTTTATGCCCGTAAACCGCCCGGTTTAAAAGGCGGAAATGCCGGTCTGGGCCCGGCCCAGGACCAGGGCATGGATATCAGAGGTGCCTTCATAGGTATTGACGGCTTCCAGATTCAGCATGTGTCTCACGACGTGATAGCCGTCGGCCACGCCATTGGCGCCATGCATGTCGCGCGCGGCGCGGGCGATTTCCAGCGCCTTGCCGGCATTGTTGCGCTTGAGCAGGCTGATCGCTTCGGCGGCAAGCTGCCCCCGCTCCATCAACCGGCCGGCCTGCAGGCAGGCGGCAAGGCCCAGGGTGATCTCGGTCTGCATCTCGGCCAGCTTCTTCTGGAAAAGCTGGGTGGCGGCCAGCGGACGGCCGAACTGTTGGCGCTCCAACCCATAGCTGCGCGCCGCATGCCAACAGAACTCCGCCGCGCCCATCGCGCCCCAGGCGATGCTGTAGCGCGCATGGTTGAGGCAGGAAAACGCCGCTTTCAATCCTTGCGCCGCGGGCAACATGCGGTCTTGGGGAATTTCGACATCGTTCATCGCGATCTCGCCGGTCACGCTGGCGCGCAGGGAAAATTTTCCTTCGATTTTGGGCGTGGAGAGTCCCGCATCACCGCGTTCCAGGATGAAACCGCGCACGTCATCATCCAGCCTGGCCCACACAACCAGCACATCGGCGATTGACGCATGGGTGATCCAGGTCTTGGCTCCAGACAGCACGAAGCCGGTCTTGCTCCTGTGGGCGCGGCTTTGCATGGCGCCGGGATCGGAACCCGAGCCGGCTTCCGTCAGCCCGAAGGCCCCGATCCATTCGCCGGCTGCCAGCTTGGGGAGATATTTTTCGCGCTGGGCGTCGCTGCCGAAGGCATGAATGGGATGCATCACCAGGCTGGACTGCACCGACAGGGAGGAGCGGAAGGCGGAGTCCGCGCGCTCAAGCTCGCGTGCCACCAGCCCGTGGGCAACCGGCGAGATACCGCCGAACGCCTCCAATGTGCTGCCCAACAGGCCCAGCGCGCCCATTTCCCTCAGCAGTCCGCGGTCGAAGCTTTCATGGCGATGCATGTCCCGCACCAGCGGCATCAGGCGCGATTGGGCAAAGCCGCGCGCGCTGGCCTGGACCAGCTTTTCCTCCTCGCGCAGCGAGGTGTCCAGCAGCAGCGGATCGGTCCAATCGAATTTAGGCCAGTTTTCCGGCATGTCCCAACCGTGACAAAACGGGAAGGCGAGCGCGCTTTCCTTGGCGCAAAGCATATCGCCATATCCGTGCCGCGCGCAAAGGCCTGTCACAGCAAACCGAAACCCTAGTGCCGCACCTGCGCCAAGACCCAGTCCGCTACGTCCTTGTCCACGCTTTCGCCGTCCAGATCGCGCAGCAGCATGTGATAGCCATGCTCATAACGCTTCACTTCAAATGGGATTTGTGGGGCTTTGGAACCCAGGGCCTCGATCACCGCCTGGGTCGGCGCGGGCGGTATGATCTGGTCGTTGGCGCCGTAGAGAAAAAGGATCGGAGGCGCGATTTTGATGGCCTGCGATGCGGTGCGCACCTCGTCCATCAGGTTCACCAACCCGAACAGGGTATCCGTGCGGGTCTTTTTCTGGAACAGCGGGTCGCGGCCCAGTGCCTGCAACATGGGCACATTGTCGGACGGGATAATTTTCACCACCCGGCCGGCGGCATTGTTGGAGAGAATCATGCCCGGCACCAGATGCGCGCCCAGAAACAGCGCGGCGCGATACGTCAGGGGCATGTCGCCCCGGGACCAAACCGCAGGCGCGACCAGGATCACGCCATCTGCTGCGGAAGGCGTACAAATTGATTCTGGCGCGTCCGCGCAGGCCAACGCCGTCAGCACCACCGCGCCGCCCATGCTTTCGCCAAGGACAAAGACGGGCACACCGCGATAACGCGCCCGCGCTGCCGCGACCACGTCGACGAGGTCGGCGCGCATCGCTTGCGCCCCCGCCCAAAGACCGGGTTTTTCGCTGCGCCCGAAGCCGCGCTGATCATAGGCGATCGTGGTGATGCCCGATTTCGCCCACACTTTGCCGGGCACATCGAAGGCATTGGAATAATCGCTCATGCCATGCAGCGCCACGATCACCGCGCGCGGCTTATCTTCGGCGTCCCAATGGCGCAGGGGCAATCTTGTGCCATCGCGCGCCACAATCGCATCGTCCGCCACCATGGGCGTCACACCGCCTTCCACGGGGGGCGCGAAAGTGGGCGCGCAGGCACATAGAATAAAAAAAGAGAGAAACAGAACAACCCGCACGTCACACCCGCAGACTGTGCGGCATGGCCGGATAGGCCTGGTCGCGCAGGATCAGCTGGCTTGCCACCAGAATATGATCCACCAGCGGCTCATCCCTGCCAAAAGGCAAGACGGCGCTCTCATAATAGACAAATTTCGCGCCCGGCATGTCCGCGCCAACCCAACCTCGATAATAGAGCGGCTCGCCGCTGGTCCGCACCATCTCATACAGCATCCTGAGGCCGATGCCGAAGCGCGGCGTAGTGGCGATGATATCGCTGAGAAGCCGGCCGGAGAAATCCTCCTGAAAACCCGCGACTAGGGCATCGCCGACACTGCGATATTCATAGTCGGCGCCACCCTCGATCACCCGCACCACAATGGCATTGCGCGCAACCGCCGCCAGAACGCCATCGGGCGCGCGCGGAAAGCGCCGGGCACCCATCAGAGCATTCCAGCTTGCCACGGCCTGACGCGGCACCGTCGCTTCCAGGCGCTCGAATTCGACAATCTCGCCCGAAGAATTGTCCGGTATCCAGAAATCCACCATGACGAGGCCTTATCGCAAAACTTTCAAAGAGACAAAAGCCCGATCATGGCGCCGGACAAAGAACTGGCCATGGTGCCCGCCACCAGCGCCTTCAGCGCCAGGGACACGACCTCGTCGCGGCGTTCCGGCATCATGGCGCTCATGCCGCCGATCAGAATACCCACGCTGCCCAAATTGGCAAAACCACATAAGGCATAGACCATGATCTGCGTACTGCGCGGGTCCAGCGTGCCCGCGGGCATGGCGGCAAGACGCAGATAGGCGACCAGCTCGTAGAGAACCAGCTTGATTCCCATCAGTCCGCCGGCCGTTCCGGCCTCAGACCACGGTACGCCGAGCAGCCAGACCAGCGGCGCGAAGACCCAGCCCAGCATCCGCTCCAGGGTCAGCGGCGCGCCCCACACATGCGGCAGCTGCGCCAGGATCACATTGGCCAGAGCCACCAGCGCGGTGGTGACGAGCAGCATGGCGATGATCTGCAGATAGAGTTTCAGCCCATCCTCGGTACCGCGCGCCATCGCATCCACGGTGGAGCGGTAGCGCACGCTTTCCTGCTCTTCGGTGAGTTCGGTTTCGGCCGGCCCCGGTACCATGATGCGTGCGATCAAGATCCCTGCCGGCAGCGACATGAACGAGGCCACCAGCAGATGACCCAGGGCGCCCGGCAGCACATTTTTCAGGATGGTGGCGTAGAGAACAAACACCGTGCCCGCGATCACCGACAGCCCGACGGTCATCAGGATGAAGAGCTCGGTGCGGTTCAGCCGCGCCATATAGGGGCGGATCACTAGCTGTCCCTCGATGTTCCCTAAAAACACCGTCGCGGCCGCCGACAACCCCACCGCACCGCCCAGCCCCATTGTCCTTTTCAACACCAGCGCCATGGCACGCACGATGAAGGGCGTTATCCGCCAGTACCACAGCATCGCGGCCAGCGCCGCGATCACGATCACCAAGGGCAGGATGGTGAACGCCAGATTGATCAGGTTGGCTTGATTGGTCACCGCAAACGGCGCCGGCCCGGCCCCCAGATAGCCGAACACAAAACCGGTGCCGGCATTGGTGGCGGTGGTCAGGGCGGTCACCACCGCATTCAGGCCGAACAGCGCGTCGCGCGCCACCGGAACCTTCAACAGCAGAATCGCGATTACGGCTTGCAGCAGCAGGGTGCCCGCCACCATGCGCCAGGAAAAGCGCGTGCGGTCCTCCGACAGCGCCCAGGCGAATCCGATGATTGCGCAGATACCCAGCAAGGATTGCAATTGGGCCGATTGCAGGTGCGGCACCGACTCTGTCCCCCGAAAAGCGTCCCGGTCACGCTACACGAAAATGCGGGCGGCATGACAGACGGACGCACCGGAGCTAGTGTCCCAAATCAGGGGATGGCCCGGCCAGAGAGCGGCCAGCCAAGGAGCAGCGTGTGACGGCAAAGCCGGCAAGTTCAGGCAAGATCGCTGCGCTGGCGGGCGCGCGCGCCTTGCCGCCCCTGATGGTGGTGATGTTCCATTTCAGCGAGGGCCATCACTATAGCGGCTGGCGGCCGTTGGATTTCCTGGCCACCCGCGGCTATCTGTGGGTGGAATTCTTCTTCGTCCTTTCGGGCTTCATCCTGACCCATGCCTATTGGCCCAGGCTGAAGGAGCTGCTGCGGCGCCCGGGCTATCTCGCCTTTCTGCGGGCAAGGCTGATCCGGCTCTATCCGTTGCATCTGTTCATGCTGCTGCTGCTGCTGGCGATCGTGTTGGGATTGCGCATCCTGGCGGCGCAGGGCGGCTATCTGTCGATCTTCGATTCCAAGTATCACCAGGATGTCAGCGTCAAGGGATTCTGGCTCAGCCTGTTTCTGGTCCATGCCTGGAACAGCATGAACACCCTGACCTGGAATGGCGTCTCATGGTTTGTCAGCGTGGAATTCGCCCTCTGTCTGATGTTTCCCGTCCTGTTGTGGCTGGCAGAGGGAAGATTGTGGCGCGGCTTCGCCCTCGTGGCCGCGGGATTGACGGGGCTGCTGGCCTTGCTGTTCACCTCCAAGCACGGACTGGACATCACCTTTCACAACGGGGTGTTCAGGGGCCTGTCGGATTTCACCATCGGCGTGGGCCTGGCGGTTCTGTTCCGGCGCCTGAAACCGCGCGACAGAATGCCGGAATGGGCGCATTCGGTCCTGCAGGTCCTGCTGCTGTCACTGCTGGGCTATGTGATCATGCATACCGGCTGGTCGCACACGCGCATGGATATCTTCACCGTGCTGCCGCTGATGGCGTTGGTCTTGGTGCTGGCCTTTGATCGCGGCATCGCCGCGCGGCTGTTGCAGATGCGGTTGCCGCAGATCTTGGGCGACTGGTCCTATGCCGTCTATCTGGGCCAGACGGCCTGGCTGCTGGCCATCCGCTTTTTCGAGCAACGGCTCTACCCACCACCCGACGCGATCATCCTTGGCATCCGTTTTTCCGCGCTGATCTGGTGGCTGGAACCGCTGTGCCTTGTCATAATCTGCGTGCTGTGGGGCGGATTGCTGGCGGAATTTGTCGAGTTGCCCGTCGCCGCCAGGTTGCGCAGCCATCTTGGCCGCCGCCTTGACCCGCAGAGCATCCCGACGCCATCGTAGCCACCTCAAACCACAGGAGCCCCCCATGGCCATTTCCTTCCAAGGCAAGGTCGCAATCGTCACCGGAGCCGGTGGCGGGCTGGGACGGGCCCATGCCCTGCATCTGGCGAAGCTGGGCGCAAAGCTTGTGATCAATGATCTGGGCGGTTCGCTGGACGGCAGCGGCGGCAACTCGCAAGCTGCCGAAAAAGTCGTGGCTGAAATCATCGCGGCCGGCGGCGAGGCGATCGCCAACGGCGCATCGGTCAGCGACGATGCCGGGGTGGCGCATCTGGTCAAGCAGACCATGGACAAATGGGGGCGCATCGATGTCCTGATCGCCAATGCCGGCATCCTGCGCGACAAGAGCTTCGCCAAGATGGAGCTGAAGGATTTCGAGGCGGTGATGACGGTTCATCTGATGGGCACGGTCAAGCCGTGCAAGGCGGTGTGGGAGATCATGAAGTCCCAGGGTTATGGCCGCATCGTGGTGACCACGTCTTCCACCGGCCTGTACGGCAATTTCGGCCAGACCAACTACGGCGCCGCCAAGCTATCGCTGGTGGGATTCATGAATTCGCTCAAGCTGGAAGGCGCCAAGGACAATATCCGGGTGAATGCGGTTTGCCCGGTGGCGGCCACCCGCATGACGGCGGCATTGATGCCGCCCGCGGTGCTGGAAATGCTCAAGCCGGAATTTGTATCGCCCGCGGTTGCCTATCTGGCGTCTGACAATGCGCCCACCGGCACCATCCTGACCGCTGCCGCCGGCGCCTTTGCGGCGGCGCAGCTGGTGGAGACCGATGGCGTCAACCTGGGCCACAATGCCACGGCCGACGACATCGAGGCGCATTTTGCGCAGATTTCCGACTGGGCGACGGCCAAGCACTATGGCCAGGGCGGCGAACAGAGCGCCAAATTCCTAGCTCGGGTGCAGGAAAAGCCAGTTCTGGGGTAATGGCGTCTCCGCGGCAAGCCGCTTCGACGCTGCGCGCGTTCAGGAAAAACCCGTTCTCGGCTGATGCCGCAGAAACAATTCGGAATAATATTTTGACTTTGTGGCGAAATGACTCTTGCAGGCAATCGCGGATTGCCTCACGCTTCGAGGCATGGACGACCTCGCGCTGAGTGTTCGCACGGCGCGGCCTGAAGATGCCGCGGATCTCGCGCGCATCTATATCGAATCCTGGCAAGACACCTATGCGGGCGTGATATCCCATACTTTGCTGGGTGCCATGTCGCTGAGGGCGCATACCGCGCGCTGGCAGGCCACGATCAAACGCACAGACAGGAATAGCGGCGCCGTTCTGGTGGCGGAAGAGGCGCGGTTTGGGGCCATCGGACTGTGCAGCTTCGGCAAGGCCCGCGACAACGGCGCCGGCTATGACGGTGAAATCTACACGCTCTATGTCGATCCTGCCTTTCTGGGGCGCGGCGCAGGACGCGCCTTGCTGGCCGGCGGCTTTGACGCGTTCAAGGAGCGCAAATTGCGCTCCTGCTTGGTGTGGGCACACGCCCGCAACAATGCCTGCTTCTTCTATGAAGCCATGGGAGGGCGCCGTGTCGCCACCCGCACCACACGGTTGATGGGCGAACTGACGCCAGAGGTCGGGTTCGGCTGGAAGCGGCTGGCCACGGGCAAACAGACCCGCACGCTGCAATCGCGCTCGGATCAGTCGTGACCTGATCCATTGTAATCTGGTCAATCGTGATCTGGCTGCAGCGTGCCGCAATCACAGACGATTTCCGGCGGCAAATTCAAGGGTAGGCGCGGACGGCGGTGAAATCCGTCCGACAAGGCGAGCAGCGCCTTGGCGCCTGTCGGCGCTATTTCCCAGGTCGCGGTGCCAGAGCGATAACATTTGCGGCACCGCAGGACCTTTTCGACCTGTGCCTCTGGATCCATATGACCAACCCTAGCGTGTTAAGGGCAAAACATCTATTGGCCGCTGGCTAGTTTTTTTAACGGATTTAGCTCGCTTTTGACGCAACCCGCGCCGCAACATTGGAGTTGCGCGCGGCATGAAAACTCTTTCATTTCACCTGTGGCATTTCACCTATGGCATCTGCCTGATGGGAATTTGGCAGGACGTGGGCTCACAGATCCTTCGGCCGCACGAAATCCACCAGCTTTCCCGCGCCCTGCGCTAAGTCTCGCCAGCGCCCAACATCGAAATCCAGGATGGCCAACGCACACGTGGGAAACTTTTCTTCCAATGCCTCATGCCGGGCCCGTTCCTTGCGCCGCACGGGTTCGCGCGCGAGCAGCGTCGCACAGGCTTCCAAACCGGGATTGTGGCCCACCACCATCAAAGCCGCCACGCCAAGGGGGGCGGCACGCACCGCTGCAAGGATTTTTGCCGGTTCCGCCAGATAGAGATTGTCGCGATATTCGATTTCACACGCCAGTTCCAGCCCAACCAGTTCCGCGGTCTGCATGGTCCGCGCGGCGGAAGAACACAGAATCAAGTCCACCGCATAGCCACCCTTGTGCAGATGGCGTGCCATGGCGCCGGCATCCTGCATGCCGCTCAGCATCAAAGTGCGGTCGAAGTCCTCGATGCCGGATTCCGCGGGGACCGCCTTGGCATGCCTGAGCAGAAATAGCCGCTTCACAAGGCGCCCCCATGGCCGCTCACCGCGTGCGTCTCGCTCAAGACCTAAGGCGCCCCGTTCCTGCTCCCCAGACCCGCGAATCCCGCATAAAGCTTATGTTCTTGACCCTCACGGGGCAACCGCGCGACAAAACGGGCCCTGACGCGACGGCAATGGCAGGGACCCTGCAGGGATTGAGTCTTTATGGCCACGAACAAGAAAACCGGAAAATGGCGCAAACGCACGCTGGCCGTGCGCGGCGGGATGATGCGCTCACCCTTCCAGGAAACCTCCGAAGCTCTCTATATGACCAGCGGCTATGCCTATGAATCGTCGGAGGAAGCCGAGGCCCGCTTCAAGGGTGAGATCGGCGGCTATCAATATTCCCGCTTCGGCAATCCCACCGTCTCCATGTTCGAGGAGCGCATGGCGCTCTTGGAGGGCGCGCCCGTCGGCCGCGCCACCGCCACCGGCATGGCTGCGGTCACGGCGGTGTTCCTGTCATCTTTGAAGACCGGTGATCATATCGTCGCCGCCCGCGCCATGTTCGGCTCCTGCCTGCATGTGGTGGAACAGATCCTGCCGCGCTTCGGCATCACCTATACCCTGGTGGATGGCGCCGATACCGCCGCCTGGGAGAAGGCGATGAGGCCGCAGACCAAGTTGCTGTTCCTGGAGACCCCCTCCAATCCGACCTTGGCGCTGGTGGATATTGCCGCGGTGGCGAAGATCGCCGACAAGCATGGGGCGCTGTTGGCGGTGGACAATGCCTTTGCCAGCCCTGCCCTGCAGCGGCCGATGGAATTTGGCGCCCATATCGTGATCCACTCGTCCACGAAATATATCGACGGCCAGGGCCGCGCCCTGGGCGGCGTTATCCTGTGCGACAAGAAGTTCCTGGACGATCATCTGCAGGTCTTCCTGCGCAACACCGGCCCCGCCATCAGTCCCTTCAATGCCTGGCTGCATCTCAAGAGTCTGGAGACGCTGGAGCTGCGCATGAAGCAGCATTGCGAGAATGCCGGACGCGTCGCGGATTTCCTCGGCCGGCAGAAAAAAGTGACCCGGGTGCTCTATCCCTTCCATCCCGATCATCCCCAGCACAATCTCGCCAAGGCCCAGATGGACGGCGGCGGCGGCGTGGTGGCGTTCGAGGTGGCGGGCGGCAAGGCGTCGGCATTCAAGCTTGCCAATGCGCTGAATATCATCGACGTCTCCAACAATCTGGGCGACGCCAAGAGCCTGTTGACCCATCCCGAAACCACTACCCATTCCAAGGTGACGCAGGAAGAGCGCACGGCACTTGGCATCACCCCGGGCCTGTTGCGCATTTCGGTGGGCCTGGAGGATGCCGAGGATCTTTGTGAAGACCTGGAACAGGCCTTGAAGGTGGCGTGATATGACGCAGCATGCGATCCGCCTGACCTGGAGCGATGGCGGCAAGTCCTTCACGTATGAATCCTATCCCCGTGAACACCAGATCGCCTTCAAGGATGGACAGGACACGATTACCGCCAGTGCTTCGCCCACTTACAGAGGCGACGGCAAGCATGGCGATCCCGAAGACATGCTGGTGGCGGCGCTGTCCTCCTGCCACATGCTGAGTTTCATCGCCATCTGCGCCAAGAAGAAGCTGACCGTGAAATCTTACCAGGACGATGCCGTGGGATTTCTGGAAGATGAAGGCGGAAAATTATGGGTCACGCGCGTGATCCTGCGGCCAAAAGTGGTATGCGATGCCGACGCCGCCACCTTGCAACATATTCATCATCTGGCGCACGAAGCCTGCTTTATCGCCAATTCCGTGAAAACCGAGGTTACCGTCGAGTTCCGCTAGCGCGCTAACCATTGCGCCCAATTGCCGCTTGCGTGAACCACCGCGCCGCCCGATACTTGGGCCACATGTATGAGCTGGGAAAATTTCCGCAGAGCGTTGGTTGCCAGTATGAACTGGAAACCAGGCGCATCCGCGTGGCGGTGAGCCCGGCCTATCTGGACGATCAGTCCAGTCCGGAAGACGACCGGTATGTCTGGTCCTATACCGTCACCATCGAGAACCGGGGGAGCGAGCCGGTGCAACTGCTTTCGCGCACGTGGAATATCGTCGACGGGTCGGGGCGGATGCAGGAAATAAGCGGCCCCGGCGTGGTGGGCGCCCAGCCGGTGATCGCGCCAGGCGAAAGCTTTCAGTACACCAGCGGCTGCCCGCTGGAGACCGCGTCCGGCTCCATGAGCGGCCGCTACCAGATGAGGAGCGCCTCGGGCGAAAGCTTCGAGGCGGAAATTCCGGCTTTTCTGCTGGAAAGCCCTTACGAGCGCAGGCAGATTCACTAGCGCTGGGCCCTCCTGGGTGCCGAAAAGCCGATTGGCCCTATTTTCTTATGGTTGAAACGCCCGCGGCCACAGGCGAAACTTTCCCATGACCAGACCCACACGCCAAGAGGCCGAAAAGGCCGTTCATACCCTGCTCCGCTGGGCGGGCGACGATCCCGAGCGCGAAGGCTTGGCCGAAACCCCCGCCCGCGTCGCCAAGGCGTTCGAGGACTGGTTCAGCGGCTACGGTCAGAATCCGGAAGAATATCTCGCCCGCACCTTCGAGGAGATCGAAGGCTATGACGACATGGTGATCCTCCGCGACATCCGCTTCGAGAGCCATTGCGAGCATCATCTGGCGCCCATCATCGGGCGGGTGCATGTCGGCTATTTGCCCACCAACCGTGTGGTCGGCATCTCCAAGCTGGCGCGGGTGGTGGAAGCCTTTGCGCGCCGGTTGCAGGTACAGGAAAAAATGAATGCTCAGATCGCCCACTGCATACAAAAAGTGCTGGAACCCAAGGGCGTGGCGGTGGTGATCGAAGCCGCGCACCAGTGCATGACCACGCGCGGGGTGCACAAGACCGGCGTCACGATGGTGACGTCCACCATGCTGGGGGCTTTCCGCGCCAATTCCGACACCAGGCGCGAATTCCTCAACATCATCGGCAACCCCACCTCGCGCAGCGAAGGCTGAAGGCCATGCCCGCGATCGATATCGTCCGCGACCTTATCGGATTCGACACCACCAGCCGCGACTCCAACCTCAAACTGATCGACTATGCGCAAAGCCTTTTGGAAAAGGCCGGGGCGCGCTGCCGCCGCACCCTGGACGCCAGCAGCCAAAAGGCCAACCTGTTCGCCACCTTCGGTCCCGAGGGCGATGGCGGCACTGTCCTGTCGGGCCATACCGATGTGGTGCCGGTGGACGGGCAGGAATGGTCGTCCGATCCCTTCCGGCCTGAGATCCGGGACGGAAAATTATACGGGCGCGGCGCCTGCGACATGAAAGGCTTTGTCGGCACCGCGCTGGCGCTGGTCCCGGACATCGCCAGGGCGAAACTCAAGCGCCCGATCCATTTCGCGCTGTCCTATGACGAGGAAGTGGGCTGTGTCGGCGTCACGGGGTTGCTGGATGATCTGAAGGCGCAAAAGCTGAAACCGGCGCTGGCGATCATCGGCGAGCCCACCCTGATGCGAATCGTGGGCGCCCATAAGGGCGGCGCCAAGCTGGTGACCCGCTGCTGCGGCCGCGAGGCCCATTCCAGCGGTCCGGAAAAAGGCGCCAATGCCGTGATGATGGCGGGCGAATTCGTGTCGCTGCTGGACAGCGTGTGGGACGAACTGCGCGCCGATCAGGATTTGCGCTTCGATCCGCCCCACTCCACCGTTCAGGCGACGGTGATTCACGGCGGCACGGCGGTGAACATCCTGGCGCGCGAGGCGGAAGTGACCTGGGAATATCGCTGCCTGCCCGACCGCGATCCCACAAAGATCGTCGAACGGGTCAAGGCGCGCGCCGCCGCGGAAGTTCTGCCCAAGTATCAGCGCCGCGCGGCGGAAGCCATGCTGCAAACCACGCTGCATGCCCAATATCCAGGACTGGTCATGGACGAGGAGTCGCCCGCCGTCCGGCTGGCGCGGGAGCTGACCGGCGCCAACCAGGTCGAGGCGGTGGCCTATGGCACCGAGGCGGGCCATTTCCAGAATTACGGCATTCCGGCGGTGATCTGCGGCCCTGGTTCCATCGAACAGGCGCACCGGCCGGACGAATTTTGCGCGATCAGCGAGCTGGAGGCTTGCGAGGCGTTTCTGCGAAAAGTGATTGCGAAGGCGTCCACATAACAACCTGTCATGGCCGGGCTTGGTGAGTAGCGTCAGCGTACGAACGCCATCCATCGCGCAAATGGAAAAATGGATGGCCGGCTCGGAGGCCGGCCATGACATGCCGGGTTAGCTCAACGCCTCCGGCCCGATCTCATGCGTCTTGCCGCAGAACTCGCAGCGCGCCCGGATGATGCCGTCGGGATCGACCAGGCCGGCACGGTCTTCCGGCATATAAGATTTCAGCACCATGGTGATACGTGCGGCGTCGCAATCGCAGCGGAAGATTACCGGTTCGGCGGGCTGGACCCGCACTTCGTCTTCGTGGAACAGCCGCCACAACAAGGTCTCGGGCGCCAGGCTGGTGTCCACCAGCTCCAGGTCTTCCACGGTCCCCAGCAATAACGACAGCCGCTCCCAGTCGTCGGAGCGGGTTTCACTGCCCCGCTTGGCCGCTTCGGGCGTCATCTGCAGCATGATGCCGCCGGCGCGCCAGTGCGGCTGCTTGTCGCCCGCCACATACAGCGGCGCCGCGGCCAGCTTGATGACGGTGGGAAGCTGCTCGCTTTGCGCGAAATAGGTTTCCGCCGAGGCGCCAATGCCGCTGGGCGAAAGCTCGACAATGCCCTGATAGGTCTG
>JANYAR010000105.1 GCA_025361185.1 Alphaproteobacteria bacterium
TTGACCTCCACCCACAGCGCGTTCTGGCTGCCCGCCACATCGTACGAGAAAAGCGTAGTCTTCATGATGTTGATAATGGAGCCACGCGTCGCCGTCACGGGCTGTTGACCTTCGACGGTGAAATGAACCTCGCCAGCCACTACCACAAAGACAGTCGGCGTATCAGGGTGGAGCCGCGGGGCGACGTGTGTGCCGGGCGCTGCGGAGTTGTAGGTAGCGTCCTGCTCGGGATCCAGAATAATCTGTTGTGACCAATTGTCTTGCCCCTGATGCATCCGCTTGAGATCGGAAAGCTTCCATAGCGGGCGCATCGGCGGCTTGTAGACACCGCCCTCGGTCTTGTTGACCCACCAGTATTCCGCTGGGCCGCCGCGCCCGCGGCCGCCCGCGCCCGGCGTTCCACCACCGGGCGTGTCCTGTGCGAAAACGGGCGTGAGGCAAGCAGCCGACAAAAACGCTGCGGCGATTCTCATCATTTTCATAACGGAGTCATTTCTTTGTTTCTCAGACCCAACGTCGTGCGCATGAAAAGCTGTCACGCGTTAGAACTGCGCCCGAACTCCGAAGGTGAAGTACCGACCGATCGCGTCATATTGGCTGACTTGGGGGCCCTGCACGCCCATGTAGTAAAGGTCTGGCGTGCTATTGTTGTTGGGGCCGACCGGAAATTTCAAGTTACCGATGTTTTGGACCGCAAGATAGGCATCCAACTCATTACCATCGATGGTGAAATGCTTGTCGATGTTGATGTCCTGATAGTTGTAGGAACTTATGCGGGGACTCACAAAGACATCAGTCCTCAAAGTCCTTCTATTGTAGCCGCTAAGCCAGCGATCCTCAAGCGTGAATGTCCAGGTGCCCAGAGTATAAGACACAAAGGATGTGATGTGGCCTTTGGGGAACGTCTGCCAGACTGTTGGCGCCCCAGGAAATGCTATAGAACTATTTATCGGCTGGTAATTCGCAAGCGTACGTAGGCTTATAGAACCTGGTGCCCCGTCTAGGACATCAGACAGATCGAATACGTAGTTCGCTTCAAAGTCCCAACCCTCGGTCTGCTGGAGCGAAGAGTTGAGACTTTCCTGATAGATCAAGGTGGGATAATTGGCCGGCGTAGTGTTTGTGTAAGGGAACGGCCGGACGTAAAGCTGGCAGTAGGGAGATGTTCCACCGGAAGAGTTGCATATAGTCTGAATGGTTGTATTCCCGGCGGCGATATTGCTGATCGAGTTTTTCATTTTGATTTGGTAGTAGTCGAGCGACGTAGTCAGTCCAGGAACGAAGGACGGTGTGAATACAACGCCTACCGTATAGGTACGCGCCACTTCCGGAACCAGCAACGGATTGCCTTGCGACTGGATGGGAATGGTCTGGGACGTGTTGGTAAGGATATCCGTGTAGCCGGAATGGTTTAAGAGAATCGGTGAGAACAGATCGTTCAGCGTTGGCGCGCGAATGTCGACGGAGTTCGTAGCGCGGAACCGGACGTCATCATTGACATGCCAGTCGAGACCAATCTTCCACGTATCTGCGTCTCCCGAAACGCTGTAGCTGGTGTGACGACCAGCGACATCAGCGGAAAGACTTTGAATGATCGGCAAATCCTTGAGAATTGGTATGTTCACTTCGCCGGCGAATTCCCAAACATTCTCGCGCACAGGGGCCAGCGGCGTCGCCGTGTTACCCTGCCACAGCGAAACGGTGTTATTGCAGATGGCGGACAAGCCGGTGCAATCCACCGTCCCAGGCCTTCCGTTACTTTGAATGTCAAAGCCGAGCCAGCGCATCTCGCCCGAGAGCGCTGCTTTTACTGGACCGGCCGGTAAATCAAAAACGCTGCCTGCAATGCTGCCAGCCAAATCATCAAGGCTGTTCGTCTGGGTGTAATAGGTGTCGCGAACGTAATATTTCCAGCCGTCCAACGTTAGTGTGGAGGGGCCGAACAGATTCACTGGAACACAGTTTGGGTAGAGGCTCGCGGAGGGCGTGGTTGAGACAAAGCAAACTGGATTGCCTGACCCGTTGAGGCGCACATCCTCAGCCGCAGTCAGGTACTGATTGTTGATGTTGGTGGGGGAGTCTTCTTTCTGCCGATCTTCCTGATGGCTATAATATATGTGCCAATCGTATTTTCCCAACAGCAAGCCGTCAACGCCCGTGGCTACAGTGAGGGCCCGGTCAATACCGAACGATTTGAATGTGCTGTTCTGATAGCCCAGATTCATATTGTACTTGGACATCTGGAAGGTTGCTGCCGTACCGCCCGCGAGCAAGGCTTGAGCAGCAGCCGGGAGATAAGGGTTATTCTTAAAGAAGACATTGGGAACGTTGCCGGTCTGAATGTAAGATTGCACAAAATTGGCGCGGTTATCAGCCTCCGAGCCTCTTACATTGAGGTAGAATGTGGTGTTGTCATCAATGTCATAGCTGAAGCGAGCAAAGGCCTGTAACAACTTGGCGCTCGCGGTGACGTTGGAATAAAGATTGTGGGCACCGTCGCCTCCCGAGGAAATATTGGCGGTTCCAGTTGTAATTCCGGGATTGAACGGCCCAATCGTACCGTTTGAAATGAATTGTTGGCCATTGGCCAGACATGGATTGGCAACCGTTCCAGCGCACGTGATTTTGCCACCAAACGAGAAGACAGTGAGATTGCCATTCGGGGTATCAGTAAAGGGGTTGGCCGCCGTGCCCGCACCCGTGAGAATCCAGTCGCCGTTGTTTCCCTTCTCTGGACGCATAAAATCGTAAATTGGATCCGCATGAAAATAATCAAAGGATCCCTCGAGGTGTCCACGCCCTCCAAACAGTCCCGTTCCGGCGGCCACACCCACCTTGTAGGTCATGCCATCGCCGTAGGATGAAATGCCGCTGTTGGCGTTGACCTTGAATCCGTCGAATTTCTTGTTCAAAACAAAGTTGACGACACCCGATACGGCATCAGAACCGTACACCGCCGAAGCGCCACCGGTAACGACATCGACGCGCTGCACCAAAAGCTGCGGCAACGTATCGACATTCACGGTCCCATTTGAGTTGGACGCTACGACTCGCTGGCCGTCGAGTAGGACTAGGGTGCGCTGGGAACCGAAGCTTCGCAAATTGAGCACATTCGCGGCGTTGTCGGCGCTCGCATTGTTAACGCTGCGCGAGCTTTGCGAACCTATGAACTGCGGCAGCTTATTCAAGCCGTCGGCAATATTGCTCGGCGTCGTCGCCTGCAATTGGGCCGTATCCAATACAGTGAGAGGCGTTGGCGAATTGATGGCGTCAGTTATTACGCGTGAGCCTGTAACGACCACTGCCTCAGTAGATTCCTGGGCAAGCACCGCGCTCGTAAGCGCCATGCTGCTCACGGTACAAAGCAAGGTGACTCCAATTTTAGATTTGAAATTCATCTTCTTCCCCTCTTGTTTTGGTTGTTTGAGGCGGACTTGCGCCGCTTAATTCCAATTGCGTTGTGTGACCGAATGACCATCCCGAGTGATCCTAGGTATTGGTCACTTGTTTATTCTGACGATCGCGAACTCTCCGTTATGGTGAAATGATTGAATTGAATAATGCTAATTTTGATCCGCAACAATTCGCGGTTAGTCAGATGGAATACGCGTAGTATTGTTTGCGACAACTTTAGAACTGTCAGGTTGATCTTGTGGTGACACGTCCTTCGGGTCGCCATCGCCTTCATATTCGCCGGCCTTGCGCGCCGGATCGGGAATGATCGCCTTGGTCATCTCCGCCTTGAGGAACAGCGCGCGATAGACGCCAGGAACGCGGCTCGTCACCGGCTCATTGACCGCTGCGGGCTTTACCGGATCGACGACATAGGCAGGTATGGCGGTGAAGCGATAGGCGGCGGAGATGCCGATGTTCTTGCCCGTTTTGGGATCGGGCACGCCATCGGCGTTGCGCTTAAAAGCATAGTATTTGCCAATTTGGTTCTCGCGATAATAAGTTTCTCGCGTTCCTGCGCTCGAACTCGTGTCGAACGTGTCTTTGCCATAAATATCGCGCCAGTCACGATAGCCGCCCAAAAGGCCCCGGAGGCTGCCTTCGCCGTCGATCGTCAAGCGCATGCGTCCGTTGTAGAAAAGCGCTTCGCCACGATTATTCTCAAACCAAGCAAACTCAGGCAGGCGGAGCTCGGGCACTTGCTCGGTCTCAACCACGCCGTCTCGGATTTTTGCCTTCAACCGCGTATATTGCGCGCTCTTGACGATCCGATAGCTGTAGTCCGGAATCACGCCCACGGAATTCTTGACGATATGATCTGGCGAATAGGCAATCTCGACGGTGGCATCATCGTCGTTCATCGGATCGTTGTTGCCGGAAATCCGCACCACGATGGTGTAAAGACCTTCCAGCATCTTGTCGTTTCCGCGCGTGCTTAGATAGGCACTGTAAGGCACGCCGCGATAGGACATGTTGCAGCCCATCACTCGATATAGATTGTTGTCGATGCCCATTTCACCGCTGGGACTGCTGAAGCCAGTCTTAGGATTGTGGTCAAGGTCGAAGCCTTCGGCTATCTTGCCGGTTATTTCCTGTGTGCCTGGATCGGGTGCGGTGAACGGATTGACCCAGGAATCGATGTCCCGTCGAAAGCCGCGATAGCGCAATGCCGCACTCAGTCTTTGTTCCCGGCGCGTGTTGAATTTTCCGTTTACCTGCAACGTTGCAGATCTCAGAATATCTTCGATTTCCGCGTCGGAGCGCCAAGACGTCATCAGTGTGACATTGTAATTGTTGTCGGGATTAGTGCCCTTGGGGCAATCTGAGCCAGGATTCATCGTCCCACTTTTGGCACCGTAGTAGAAAGCCGGTTCATACTTGTCGACCACATAGCCACGAACCCAGGGCGCTGCCAGCACAGGCGTCGCCACCAGAGTGGCGGTGCATCCGGCCAAAAGATAATATCCAATGGTTGTCTTCATGCCCCTTCGCGTCATGCCAAGATCTCCGAGACTGGCTTCTTGGTTTCCATCGAGCCGAAACCCCATGTGTCGATCGAAATGCCCATCGCCTGTTGGATCGTCAAACCCACTCGCGAGACTGGGCTGGCCTCGCCGGCAATGTGATAGCCGGTCTTGATGCGACCACTGGCGGAGCCGGCGAGCATCATGGGGATATTGTCGAGCGTGTGCAGCTTGGCGAAGCCGGTGTCGGTATAGGCAAGCAGCAGGCTGTGGTCGAGCAGCGTGCCGTCGCCCTCCTTCACCTCGTCCAGCGCCTTTACCAGCATCGCGAAAAATTCCATGCTGTAGGTGCTGAAATGGGAGGTCACCGGCTGATAGCCAACCGCTGGGTCTATCGGTTCTTCGTGCGTCGCCTGGTGGAAAGGTTTGGGATCACCCGGCATGAAGATGGTAGAGGCGCCTTCCGCAAGCGCCACGTTGACCACCCGGGTCTGATCGGTGGCGAGCCCGAGCGCAACTAGCCGGGACATGACCGGCACCACGCCGCGCAGCACGGGAACCGACTTGTTCACCTCCATTTCACTGGGGGCAGATGGGATCGTGACGTCGGCCGCGATCTCCGGCCGCTGCAGCTCAGCTGCCATAGTCTGCTCTAACTCACGCACCGAGGTGAAATACTGGTCGAGCCGCGCTCTATCAGCTGCTCCGACGAGTTGCAGCAAGCGCTTGCGGTCCTCGACCACAACCGAAAGCGCGCTCTGCTGCACCAGAATTTCCGGGTTCGGCTTCCAATCGCCTTTTGAAGGGTCCTGAAAGCCTGGGCCGAACAGGCGAGTGTAAAGGCCCAGCGGCGAGACTTCGGGTGGGTTGGTGTTCGGACCGCCT
>JANYAR010000129.1 GCA_025361185.1 Alphaproteobacteria bacterium
GGCGCTGGCTGCGCTTGGGCGTGCCGACGAGGCGCTCGAGGCTTTTCGCGCCGCCATCAAGCTGAGGCCGGATTTGTGGATGCGCGGTTCGAAGCTGCTCTTCTCCTGCACCGGGCCGGCACACTCAGTGAAGCCGAAAACGGTTTTCGCCAATTGCTGCGCATCATGCCGGGTCAGGTGCATGCCAGGATAGCGCTGGCGGCGGTCCTGGTGGATGCGAGCCGGCCGCAGGAGGCACAAGCACTGCTGCAGCGGGCGCTGGAGGAGACTGCGGACCCGAACCTGAAAGCCCAGCTTTATCTTGGCCTCAGCATGGCCTTGCGGCGTCAGCGCCAGGACGATGAAGCGCTGACGGCGTGCGACAATGCCCAGGCGCTCAATCCGGCCTTGCCCGGCATCGCGCTTCACCGCGCCGAGGCGTTGCAGAATTTGCGTCGCCATGACGAGGCCCTGGCGGTCCTCAAGGAGGCGCTGGCACACCTGCCGGGCGATCCGAGCCTGCACCACCTTTATAACGATCTTCTTCATCGGCTGGGCCGCAAGGATGAATTCCTGAAATCCTATGAACGGGCGCCCGCAAGCCGGCCCTTGCTGCTGGGAAAGGCATTTTTCCTTACACAGGACAATCGCGCTGCAGAGGCGCACGAAATCTATTCCACGATGCTGGCGCGCGATTTTGGTGACCCGGTCGCCGCCATGGGCGCCGCCAACGCCTTGAGCGCAATGAAGCGCCATGATGAGGCAGGCATTGCCTATGATGCGCTGCTGGCGCGGCATGGCGAGTCCGCCGATCTGCTGCGCCGCGCGGCCGAACCGGCGCTTTTGCTGGGCGACCCCGCCAAGGCGGCCCATCTGTGCGAGCGCGCCTTGGCGCGCGCGCCGCGCGACGGCTCCTGTCTGGCACTGCTGAGCATCGCCTCGCGCATGCTGGGCGATGGGCGTGACGACATGCTCAACGGCTATGACACGCTGGTGAAGAGCTACGATCTGACGCCGCCGGACGGGTTTTCCGACATGGACGGCTTCAATCACGAACTGGGTGCCGTGCTGGATGGGCTGCATCACGGCACCGGCGAATATCTGGGCCAATCCTTGCGCGGCGGCACGCAGACCCCCGACAATCTGTTCGGCGCCGGTCATGCTTTGGTCGAAAAACTCCAGGCGCGGATCGACCAGGCCCTGGCGCGTTACATCGCCGAGCTTGAGGAAGACGAGGCGCATCCCTTCCTGTCGCGGCGCGCGCACAATTTTCGCCATGCCGGATCCTGGTCGTCGCGGCTGGGCGATTGCGGCTTTCACGTCAATCATCTTCATCCGATGGGCTGGATCAGCGCTGTCTATTATGTCGCGGTGCCGGGTGCGGTGAAGGACGAGACGGCGCGGCAAGGCTGGATCAAATTCGGTGAGCCGTCTTTCGATCTGCCGCTCAAGACTCCCATACGCCGCGTCCTCCAGCCGGCCGCGGGGCGGCTGGTGCTTTTCCCATCTTATATGTGGCACGGCACAATCCCGTTTCGCGACACGGCGGCCCGCACCACCATCGCCTTCGATGTGGTTCCCGAAGGCTGACGGTTCGGAGTGCTTTTTTTATCCTTTCAAAACAGCAGCTTAGGTGCAGGCCGCCGGGCCGCGTTTCGATTGCCGGGGCGTCAACCAATGCTCAATGCGTCCTGCGCTACAAATTGCGGCCATCATTGTGTGGAATTCTTGCCGGGAAGCCGGCGGGAAGTCCTCTGGGCCTGGGATCCGACAGTCATGCTGCGAACTCTTCTTCGGACCGTCTTGCTGGTTTGCGCGATTGCCTGTCCGTTCGCCGGCGCGCGCGCGGCGATCGATCCGGCGCCGTTCCTGTCGCGCGATATCTCGCTGAACAAGAATGTCGTCAAGCTTCTGGACGAAGCCCGGGTGGCGATGAAGGCAGGCAAGATATCTGACGCGATCCAGGCCTTGAACCTCGCCTACAGTCTGGAGCCGAACAATCCCAATGTGCTGGCGCGGCTTGCCGTGGTGTTGAACATGGATGGAAATTACCAGGATGCGCTTGACCGTCTGCGCATGGCCAAAAGGAAGGGCGCGGCAGCCGACGTGGTTCTGGCGCCGATGCTCGAGGCCATGCTGGCCATGGGCCAGAACCAGGTTGTGCTCGACCTGTTTCCCGATCCCGGCCCTGCCAGTCACGGCTATGCCGCCGGCATTATCCTGCGCGCCAGGGCTTCGGCCTTGCAGATGCGGGGCGACCGCGCCGGCGCCACGGCGGCGCTGAACCGTTCGTTGGCGATCCTGTCCGACTTTGACGGCGTCATGACGGCGGGACGCATCTTGCTGATGCAGGGAAATTTCGACGCCGCCGATGCGCGCGCCGACCAGGCCCTGAAGTTGAAGCCAGGCAATATCGATGCCCTGATTCTGAAAATCGACCTGACGATGCAAAAGCACGCCACAGCGAAAGCGCAGGACCTGGCCGAACGCCTGGTGGCCGACAATCCCAGAAGCATGGTCGCCCTGCTGACGCGCATCAAGGTCTACATGTCGACCGATCGCACCGACAAGGCCGAGCCAGATATAGACCGCATTCTGGAAGAGAAGCCGAACATGCCTTTTTTACGCTATTACAAGGCCGTTGTTCTGGCGCGCCATGGCGATGTCAAAGGCGCTTGGGATATCGCCCATAGCCTGCCCAAGGAATATATCCAGATCGATCCGGGTCTTGCGATCAATGTCGCCAATATGGCGGTGGCGGCCGGTTATCTGGACAGCGCCTCGTCCCTGCTGAATGTGGCGGTGCTGCGCTTTCCCGATCAGCTCGAGGCCCGGCTGCAGCTTGCCGACATCAGGCTGCGCCAGAATTCTCCGCAATATGCGCTCAACGCGCTGGACTTGGTAAAGGACTCCAAGGATCCGCGGGTTGCGGTTCTTTATGCCCGCATCGCCCTGACGAAACATGCCAAGCTGGGGGCGCAGAAATACATCCAGCGCGCCATCGAATCGGGCGGCGGCGAGGAGCTGCGCGCACTGGACAAGGATGTGGCCCTGAAAAGCCTTGCCGACTATATCGCGAAGAATCCCTCCAACCAGCTGGTCAAGAAACAATATGCCATCCTGCTGCTGGGCTTCGGCGAACTGGCCAAGGCCAAAGACCGCTACGAGCAACTGGTGCGCGAATATCCGGCCGACGGACATTCTCTCAACAATCTTGCCTGGCTGGCGGTCAAGGACGATCCCGCGCGCGCGCTGGCCCTGGCGCAGCGCGCGGTCAAGGCCGACCCCCAATCGCCGGATTTCCTGGATACGCTGGGCAGCATGCAGATGAACCGTTCCGACCACAAAGGCGCGGTGGTGTCGCTGCAAAAGGCTCATGATCTTCGCCCCGACGACGCCGAGATTTCCTATCACCTGGCATTGGCGTTCGAGGCCAGCGGCGAGGGGGCCAAGTCCCAGGCCATTCTGCAGGGCCTGGTCAAGCGCGGCAGCGGCTTCGGTGATCTGGATGCCGCCAAGGATCTTCTGGCCAGCAAGCTCAAGATGGTCGGACAGACCCAGGGTGGGCGTTAGGTGCCTGAATTGTAAAAGAAAATTACAGAATCACACCCCGTTAAACATACCGATTCTCAGCCCCCTTTGATTCCAACCTGTTAGGTTTCTGGCATGTTTGTTGCTTCATATTTCGTGGGTTTTTATAAGCGGCGTATCATGCAGCGTTTATGGTTGATTTTGGCGGCTTTTTTGGGGTTGGCGGCGATGACCGTCCCGGCCTCCGCTGACCTGCAATTCACCCTCGCCTGCAACTCGATCGCGTGTGGTGCGCCGACCAACTACGGAACGGTGAAGCTGCATCAGGTCGATAGCACGCACGTCACGGTAACCGTGCAACTTGCCGCAGGCGTGGCGTTTGCGGGTACCGGTGCGGGCTATGCCATTTCCTGGGATCTCAAGAGCAGTTCCGGCTGCGTCGCTGCCGCTTGTTACCCCGGTCCCGCATTGGCGTCTGTCACGATTGACGCCTTGACGCCGAATCCGGGCAATTTCAACCCGCCGACCACCGTGGCGGCATTGTCCGGCGTGCAGAATTACAAAAATTCGCCCTTCACCGGCGGCACCTGCGGCGCGGGTTCCGACTGCTATGAATACGGGATCGACTACGGCCCCAGCGGCGGCGGCGGCACCGACCAGAAGTTGGTTTTTGACATCACGACGAATAGTGCGGTGTTGCTGACGGACTTCAACTCCAATCCCAGCGGCTTCAAGTTTGTCTCGGATATTTCACTCAATGGGGGCAGCGGGGGCACCTTCGTTGTGGGCGCAAAAGGGGACGGGGTGAAGGTGCCGGAGCCTGAAACCTGGATGCTGTTCTTCGCAGGCTTGGTTGGTCTGACAGCCCTGAATGTGTTGCAGCGCCGCCGTAAGCTGGCGCGGGCCGCCTAACCAGTTACACCGAATTGAAATGCCAACCGGCGCGGTCCTAAGACCGCGCCGGTTTTGCTTTGGGCCGGGCTGCATCGGCATTCCGTCCCGGAACAGGACGTGCCCTGTCTCAATGCCGGACATCGGCCGTCCTCGAAGCCGGCAAGGCGCCCATAACCCCGGCAGGAGACGACCAGCAGGAGACGACCAGCAGGAGACGAAAGGGCCGCCGCTGTGGCATAACATGGTGCTGGTCGCGGAGCGGGGAGGGGCAGGTGCGCAAGATTTTCCAGGTGCTGGGCGTGGCTGCGCTGGCGTCGCTGCTGGTCCTTCCGGCCCAGGCGCAACAGAGCGGCCGGACCTTCGTGACCGGCGCGCGGCTGCTGGAGCTGTGCAAGACCGATAATCCCTATTGCACCGCCTATGTCGCCGCTGTCGCCGATACCCTGGCGCCTTTGTCCGAACCGGGCGGGGCCCTGCCGCCCAGGTCGCTCGCCAGCTTTTGTCCCAAGCAGATGACGGTGAAGCAGGCGATCGCGGTCTTTCAGAAATTTGCCCAAGCCAATCCCGAAGGCCTGCAAATCAATGCCGCTCAGTTCGTCGGCGATGCCTTGCATGCCGCCTATCCCTGCGCGTCCAATTGAGTTGAGCGTTCTTGCGGCCCTAGGCTAAGGTCGCGCCGCATGATCCCGCTTTCCATTCTCGATCTTACCCCCATCAAGCAGGGCGGCAGCGTGGCCGCCACGTTGCGCGAGACGCTGGCGCTGGCCCGGCATGCGGAAAGCCTGGGCTATCACCGCTACTGGCTGGTCGAGCACCACAACACGCCATCCGTGGCTGCCGCGGCCACTGCCGTGGTGATGGGTCATGTCGCGGGCGGCACCAAGACCATCCGGGTGGGCGCCGGCGGCATCATGCTGCCCAATCACGCGCCCATCATGGTGGCCGAGCAGTTCGGCACCCTGGCGGCGCTCTATCCCGGGCGCATCGATCTGGGGCTGGGGCGCGGTATCGCCAGCGATCCGGCGACGCTCCAGGCGCTGCGGCGCGTGCCGGGCGACATGGCGGAGTTCCCGCGCGACGTGCAGGAGCTGCTCTATTTCCTGCGCCCGTCCGCGCCGGGTCAGACGGTGCGCGCCATTCCGGGCGAGGGCGCCGATGTGCCGGTATGGATTCTGGGCTCCAGCATCGGCGGGGCGCAACTGGCCGCCAGTCTGGGGCTGGCCTTTGCCTACGCCTCGCATTTTGCGCCCGATCAGTTGGAGGTGGCGCTGGCCGCCTATCGCGGACGCTTTATGCCTTCGGTCCATCTGGATAGGCCCAAGGTGATGCTGTCGCTCACGGTGGTGGCCGCCGACAGTGATGAAGAGGCGCGGCTGCATTTCTCGTCCGCGCAGCAGGCCACCGACGCGCCATTGCCGCCGCCCATCCCCGATTATGAAACCCGGCTCGATCCCCAGCGCCTGGCGCTGATCCGCAATGTCTTTCGCCATTGCGTCGTCGGCGGCCCCGATACGGTTGCCAAAGGCGTGGCCGACTTCATCGCCCGCTACCGCCCGGACGAGGTCATCGTCACCGCGCAGATTTTCGATCCCGCCGCGCGGCTGAGGTCGTTCGAGATACTTGCTCAAGTCACCGCGATGGGGTCATCGGCAGCGGCGGCGGGTTGACCGCGATCTGACTCGCCTGCATGTCGTCGAAGGGCCTTGGCGTGGCATTGGGGTCATAGCGCACCGTGCCCATCGCCTGGGGCGGCACGGCAAGGACACCGCCGGGTTCATTGGCATAAGAGATGCCGTTGGGATTGCCCTCAGGGCCCATGCAGCCCGCCAGGGCCAGAGCCGCCAGCAGAACGGCGCCAAATTTCATCTGTTGATCCTGTCCAAGTGCGCCGGGACGATAAGTGTGCCAGGAAGGAAAGCATCGAACGCAGATTGGGTTCCGGCGGCCCTTGCCGATCAAGAGTGCGGGGGCTTTAATGGCCGAAAATTCATACCAAATTCAGGGGGATTTCATGAAACGCCTGCTTCTTGCGCTGAGCTTTGCCGCGCTGCCCACCGCACTTGTTGCACAAGTTCCGGCCGCGCAGACGACACCCCCGGCGGCTTCGGGCCTTCCGGCCACGCCGACCTATGCCCATATCGAAGGCCAGCCCGTTGATACCCGTCTGCCGGAAAAGAAGGTGGATACACGGCAATTCCCGCAGCAGACCCGCGCCCCCTATCACCACGCCACCGACTTCAAGATGACAGTGCTGGCCGACAATCTGCACGCCACCTGGGCCAGCGCGCTGCTGCCCAGCGGCAATCTGCTGGTGACCGAGCGGCTGCCGGGCGCGTTCAAAATCGTGGGCAAGAGCGGCGCGTCGGCGCCGCTGGCGGGGCTGGAGGGGCTGCATGTCACCACGCCGATGACCGGCCTGCTGGATGTGGTGCTGGATCCGGGCTTCGCCAGCAACCACACGATTTTCTTCACCTACTTCGAGTATGGCGACAAGATCGTCTACAACACCGCCATCGCGCGCGCCGTGCTGGATGAAAGCGCGGGCGCCATTCGCGACGTGAAGGTGCTGCTCAAGACTTCGCCCTTCGCACCCAACGACCAGACCTTGGGCGCGGGCACTAAGAGCGGCGGGCGCATCGCCATCGGCGCCGACGGATTTTTGTATGTCACCATCGGCGACCGCGACAATGCCGGCTCGCACCCCTGGCCGGTGGCGCAGTATCTCGACACCCATCTGGGCAAGGTCGTGCGCATCACCAAGGAGGGCAAGCCCGCGCCGGGCAATCCCTTCATCGGCAAGCCCGGCGCGCTGCCGGAAATCTGGGCCATCGGTCTGCGCAGTCCCGAAGGCCTGGCCTTCGCGCCCGATGGCGGGTTGTACGAAGTCGAGCATGGCCCGCGCGGCGGCGATGAGTTCAACCTGATCAAGAAGGGCGCCAATTACGGCTGGCCGACTGTCAGCCATGGCATCGATTATCGCGGCGATCCCATCGGCGACGGCGAAGTGGCCAAGCCAGGCATCGAGCAGCCGGTCTATTACTGGTCGCCGTCCACCGCGCCGGGCGGGCTTACCTTTTACAAAGGCAGCTCCAAGGCCTGGGCCGGCAGCGCCTTTGTCGGCATGCTGAACGGGCGCCAGCTCGACCGCATCAAGCTGGCGGGCGGCAAGGTGGTCGAAGAAGAAGTGCTGCTGACCGACATGAAGGCGCGCATCCGCGATGTGCGCGTGGGCAGCGACGGCGCGCTGTATGTGATGACGGACAGCGGCGGCACCGCCATCACCGAGATCACACCGGCGACGGGGCAATTGCTGAAGCTGGTGCCCGAGAATTAGCGCCGGCACGAACCGGCAGATGATTTTACTCTAACCCCGATCTTACCAATGGAGTGAGTGATGACAAACGCTTCTTCTTGCTTCGCCAGCCGCCGGGAGTTCATGGACCTTCTGGCGGCCGCCCTGGCCTCGGTCGCCACCCCCGCCTTCGCCCAGGCATCCAGCCTGTCCTCAATGAAGATCGCCACCATCGGTGCCGGCCGCGAAGGCGGCGCACTTGGCACGCTGTTCGCCAAGCTGGGCCATCCGGTCCTGTTCTCGTCCCGGCATCCTGAAGAACTCAAGGACTTGGTCGCTGCGGCGGGCCCCACCGCCCGGGCCGGTACGACCGCCGATGCAGTCGCGTTCGGCGAAGTCATCTTCCTCGTCGTTCCCTACACTGCGGTCGAGCAGATTGGACAGGAATTCGGCTCAGCCCTGGCCGCCAAGCCGCTTATCCTCGACGTGTCCAACCCAATTCCAGGGCGCGACGGACAGGATTTTGTGAATCGGGTCGCCGGCGAGGGCGGCCCAGGCCTGGTCACGGCGAAGTTGCTGAAAGGGGCCCGGGTCGTGCGGGCGTTCAATGCGATCAACTACAAATTATTGGGGACTAGCGCGCATCGGCCAGGCGAGCCGGTTGGCGTTCCCATCGCCGGCGACGATCCGAAGGCGATTGATCTTGCGAGCCGCCTGATCCGGGAAGCGGGCTTTGAACCGGTGCTCGTCGGAGATTTGGCAAAAGGCAAGTATTTGGTCCCCGGAACGCCTGTTGCCGGCGAACATACGCCAGCCGAACTTCGTCGCATCGCGGCAACCTTGGGCTGAGCGATAGAGGAGGTCGGGGTCGGCGTAGAAATTGCCCGCCGAGATCGCGCCCGCGACAGCGCGGAATGCGGTGACAGGAGCAATATTCCCCAGGCCGCAAACCCGCCTTGCGGACCGAGGCGCTGCGTCCTTCATTCTGAGTTAGGTGGGGTATGGTGCTCCTGTCCCTGTATTCCCCAAGCCGCTTGAGCTCATAGGTAGCTATACCTACCTATTTGGAGAGGGATGTTTACCTCTCAGGCTTATGCCTCGGCTCAGGTCCGTATGCTGGTATCTCCGTACTGGTGGGCAATCTGAGGGAGCCGGGGGCAATAGCCTCCGGCTCTTTTTTAGAGATCGGGGTCGGCGTGAGAATTGCTCGCGGACACCAGCCCGCGACAGGGCATCTGCTGAAGCTCGCGCCGGAGAATTAGCCTGGCAGCTTGAAGGCGATGAACTCGGACGTGAAATTGCGCCCGCCGATCGCCAGCACGATGTATTGCTTGCCTTTCAGCATATAGGTCATGGGCGAGCCCGTTTGTTCCGCCGGCATGAACACCGCGCCCTTTTCCTCGCCATTCGTTTTGTCATAGGCGCGCAGCCGCGCCCCCCGCCGCCCGGTCTCGTCGGTATAGGTCATGGGATCGCCGCAGATCACCAGCGCCTTGGTGGTCAGCGGCGCGATCTTGCCGATCATGCCGGTGCGCGGAATGTTCAGTCCCTTCAGCGCCGGATGGTTGCGAATGAAATCCGGCGTCTCGCCATGGGCCACCTGCCAGCTCTGGGTGCCGCTCTCCAGATTGGTGGCGGTGATGCGCCCGTAAGGCGGCTTGAACAGCGGCAAGCCGGCCACCGTCAGATCGCCCACCCGCACGCCGTTCTGCGGCGGCAAATTGGCATGCACATAATCGAATTCGCCAAGCTTGTGATCAAGATTGGGGATAATGCCGCCGATGCTCACCGGATTGGTCTGGGAATAGGTAATGACGGTGTGGGTCTCCGGATCGTAGGAGCCGCCCGGCCAGTTGATGCCGCCGATATAACCCGGCAGGTTGATGACGCCGAAGGGGCCTTCTTTTTTCTCGATGATGGGCGCGGTATAGAGCGGCCCCAGCTTGTAATGGCTGGCCACGTCTATCGCCTTCTTGCGCAATTCCGGTGTCCAGTCGATCAGATCGTCGATGCTGGTGCCCTGACGGTCGAAGGCCGGCGGCTTGGTGGGAAAGGGCTCAGTGGGCGAATACCATTCGCCCGGCACATCGCCCGGGATCACTTTCTTCTCGCGGATCGGCCAGATGGGCTCGCCGGTCTCGCGGTTCATCACATAGAGAAAGCTCTGCTTGGTGGGCTGGGCCAGCGCCTTGACGATTT
Organism: Alphaproteobacteria bacterium; assembly: GCA_025361185.1. Classification (GTDB taxonomy): domain Bacteria; phylum Pseudomonadota; class Alphaproteobacteria; order Micropepsales; family Micropepsaceae; genus Rhizomicrobium. Next base: position 9,896 of record JANYAR010000129.1, read on the forward strand.
TTCCATTGTGCGGAATGTCGCACAGAATGGCGGCGCTGCACACGTCATAGTCCCACAGCCCGTGATGGATCATCTGGAAATGCCATTTGCGCTGGCCGGTGAGAATGTCCACCGCCACGATGCTTTCGGCGAACAGATTTTGGCCCGGGCGATAGAAACCCATCTGGTCGCCGGTGGGCATCTCCACGCCCAGATAGGCCAGGCCCAGCTCCTCGTCGGCGGAAATCTGCGCCCAGTCGCCGGCATTGCCGGCTTCTTCCGCGCTGCCGGGCCTCAGCCAGGTGTCGTAGCCGAACTCGCCCTTCCTGGGGATGTTGTGGAAGATCCATAGCCGCTTGCCGGTCTTGACGTCGAAGCCGCGCACATAACCCTTGGCGTTGTTCTTGACCTTGGGCGTGTTGCCGGCGGTATGGGCGGCGCCGATGATCACCACGCCCTTGGCGATGGTGGGCGCCGCATGCAGGCCGATATCGGCGGTGTCGAGGTCCAGGTCCTGATCGTCGTCGCGTTTCAGGTCCACCACGCCATTGGTGCCGAAATTGGGATCGGGAATGCCGGTTTTGGCGTCCAGCGATACCAACTGATAACCGACGGTGACATACAGGATGCGTTCCTGCATTCCCTCACTCCAATAGCCCACGCCGCGCCCGGAAAGCTGGCGCGGGGCATTCTGCGCCCGCGTGCCTTCATCCGGCGTGCGGTGCATCCACAAAAGTTCGCCGCTGGCGCCATCCAGGCAGATCACATCGCGGTGCGCGCCCGCGGTGGCGAACAACCGGCCTTTGATCAGGAGCGGGGTGCATTGCAGGTTGAATTCGGGGCGTCCACCCAGATTGTCGGTCTTGAACTGCCAGGCCACCTGCAGCTGGTTGAAGTTGGATGCGTTGATCTGGTCCAGCGGCTGATAGCGCCAATAGGCCAGATTGCCGCCATAGACCGGCCAGTCCGTGTCGGGTGACGCGGTTTGCGCCCGCAACGGCGAAGCGGCAAGCGCGACGCCGGCGGCGGTGGTGGAAAGCATCAAGCGTCGGGTCAGCGCAAGCATCGGTTCTTCAGTCCTGCAAAAAGCTAGTGGAAATATTTCGACGCAAACTGGATGAAGGCGGGCCAGTTCGGCGCGGGCGTATGGCCATATTCATGCTGCCGCCAGCCGATGTCGCCGCCCGCGAGCAAGGTATTCACGGGCGGGAAACTGGTGGTTTCAAGCCCCTTATGCTTGAACAATTCCCACACCGGGCTGGCGGCGGCGGCGGCCATGAACATGCCTTTGGAATCCTGCCAGGCATCGCCCGGCGCAAATTCCGGATCGGTCCACAGCGCGCCGCCGCCGATGAAGACGGGACGCGGCGCCACCAGGGCGATGAACTCGTGGCTGTCCACCGGCATCTCGTTCGCCGAATGGCCGACCGCGGCATATTTCAGGAAGTTGCCCGCATACCAGTCGAATTCGGTGACGCTGGCGAGGTTGGCGACGGGTTCGCCATAGTTGCGGCGATAGAGGTTGGCGCCGCCTCCGCCCGACGAACTGATAAAGCCGATGGCGATGCGCGGATCGTCGGCCATCGCGACCAGCGCCGCCTTGCCGCCGCGCGAATGGCCCATAACGCCCACTTGCTTGGCGTTTACGTCGGGATCGGTCTGAAGATAATCCAGCGCCCGGCTGTCGACCCAGGCCCAGGCTCTGAGCACGCCCCAATCGTCCAGCTTGCGCGGCTGGCCCTTGTTGACCAAGCCGATAATCCCCTTGTTCAGGCCCGCGGCATTGTCGGCCTGCACGTCGGTGGTGTTGCGCCACACAAAGCCCCAGCCTTTTTCCAGCAGCAGCCTGGCGGAGTCCGGCGGATTGTCCGGTGACTTCAACCGATGCACCGGCGCGCCCGGCGGCGGCGGCGGGAAGGGCGGGCGCGGGCGCAAGCTACCGCCGCCGATGATCACGGGAACTTTCTTTCCCTTTGCGGATGCTGGCGTCACCACATCCAGTTTGATGTCCACACTGATCGCCGGATAGGCCGAATTGTCGACATGACCGGTGACATGCTTGACGATCGCGGGGATGCCCTGGACATCCATGCGTGACGTGTCGTCGACCTTCCAGGTCACTTTCGGAATATGGGCGGGATATTTACCGTAAACCTCCTGGTCGAACATCGCCTTGATCTCGGCGCGGCGCTTGGGCCATTGCGCCGCCGTCGTCACCTTGGTGCCGTCCTTCATGGTCAGCACATCGGGCAGGCCCGGATAGGGATTGGCCTTGGCTTCGTCGTAATTGGCGTTGCCCGGCGCACCGATGTCATAGGCGGTGACGCCATGCTGCATCTCGGCAATCCCCAGAAGCTTGATCTCGCGGTCTCGTTCGGCCGCCGAGCTGGCAATGATGGCCGCGCGTTCTTCCGGCGTGGGAAAACTCTGTGCCAGTGCGGCCGTGGCCGTGCAGGTTAGCGCCAGCAGGATGGCGCATCTTGTCTTGGTCATGGCGTATCCTCAGGCAGTTTTGTTGTTGTGAAATCCTATTTCAGCGCCCGGGCGGCAAGACCGGCGGCGGCGTGGGCGTGGTGGGGCGCAAGACAGGTGCCGGCTGTTGCTGCGTCTTGTTGGGGTTCAAGACATTCAGGCCTCCAAGCGGATTGATCACTGGGAAGGGCACCGGATTGTTGTTCTGGCAGGTCTGGCCGTAAGGACAATAAGCCTGCTGCGCCGCGGCGGGCACGGCCAAGGCAAGCAAGCCAGCAAAGGCAAGTTTCAGCTTCATGTCATCGCTCGGTGAAGTGGAACTGGGGGCCGGAACGCATCCCGGTCGGCCAGCGCGACGTCACCGTCTTCAGCCGCGTATAAAAGTGTATGCCCTCCGGGCCGTAAACGCCATGCGACCCGAAAATCGAGGATTTCCAGCCGCCGAAAGAATGAAATCCCACCGGCACGGGGATCGGGACATTGATCCCCACCATGCCGACCTGGATGCGGTCGGCAAAATCGCGCGCCGCATCGCCGTCGCGAGTGAACAAAGCGGTGCCGTTGGCGAAGGGGTTGGCGTTGATCAGCCCGACCGCATCTTCGTAATCGCGGGCCCGCACCACCGACAGCACGGGGCCGAAAATTTCGTCGCGGTAGACGCTCATAGTCGGCGTCACGCGGTCCAGCAAAGTGCCGCCCAGCCAGAAGCCGTTCTCATAGCCCTGAAGTTTGAGGCCGCGTCCGTCCACCACCAGTTGCGCGCCTTCGGCCTGGCCCGCATCGATATAGGAAGAAACCTTGGCCCGATGGGCTGCGGTCACCAGCGGCCCCATCTCGGCGCCCGCGTCGGTGGAAGGACCGATCTTCAGCGCCGCAACTCTTGGCTTGAGTTTGGCCACCAGCGCGTCGGCGGTCTTCTCGCCCACCGGCACGGCCACCGACACCGCCATGCAGCGTTCCCCGGCTGAGCCATAGCCCGCGCCCATCAAGGCATCAGCGGCCTGGTCGAGATCGGCATCGGGCATCACCACCAGATGGTTTTTCGCCCCGCCCAGCGCCTGCACCCGTTTTCCCGCCGCGCAGCCGCGCGCATAGACATATTGCGCGATCGGGGTGGAGCCGACGAAACTGATGGCTGCGATACCCTGATGATCCAGAATGGCATCGACCGCGTCCTTGCCGCCATGCACCACATTCAGAACGCCGTCCGGTAGGCCCGCTTCGCGCCACAGATCGTGCAGCAGGTTGGGCGCGGAGGGCGCGCGTTCCGACGGCTTGAGGATGAAGGCGTTGCCGCAGGCCAGCGCCATCGGCATCATCCACAAGGGCACCATGGCGGGAAAGTTGAAGGGGGTAATGCCCGCCACCACGCCCAGCGGCTGGCGTTCGTCATAACAGTCCACACCGTTTGAGACGTTCTTGCTGAAGGCGCCTTTCAGGAGATGCGGGATGCCGCAGGCGAACTCCACCACTTCCTGGCCGCGCGCCACTTCGCCCAGCGCGTCGCTGTGGGTCTTGCCGTGTTCGGCGCTGATGGTGCGGGCGATCTCGTCCTTGCGCGCCTCCATCAGGCGGCGCATCTCATACATAACCTTGGCGCGCTTGGCGGGCGGCGTGGCGGCCCACCCCGGAAAGGCGCACCGGGCCGCGGTCACGGCGGCGTCGATTTCGCCCCGTCCGCCGGATGCCACCTGCGCGGTCTGTTCGCCGGTGGCCGGATTGAATACCGCTGTGCCACCAGCGCCGCTGGTGGGTTGTCCTGCGATCAGGTGGGGGATCAGCTTCATATCCGGTCTTTAACAGGCCAAAGCGCCGCTTGTCAGCTGTCACGAGCTGGGCTGCCCGCGCCGCAGTTGCCCTTTGGTTGGGGGTGTGGAATCCATGCGCCGGTGACCGATCCTCATGAAAACGCACTGGCGGCGCTGGCATCCAAGGGCAGGCTGCGCGCGCTCAGTCCGGCGGCGGGCAAGGATTTCACCTCCAACGATTATCTGGCGTTGGCGCAAAGCGCGGTTCTGCGCCAGGCCGCGGCCGAGGCGCTGGCGCGGGGTGTGCCGCTGGGGGCGGGCGGCTCGCGCCTTTTGCGCGGCAACCATCCCGAACATGAGGCCCTGGAAGAAGAAGCCGCTTCCTTCTTCGGCAGCGAGACGGCGCTGTATTTTCCCACCGGCTTTGCCGCCAACGCGGCGATTGCCGCCACCTTGCCGCGCCGGGGCGATCTGATCATTTATGACTCGCTGATGCACGCCAGCTTCCGCGATGGGCTGGAGCCGTCGCGCATCCAGGCGGTGGAGGCCCCGCACAATGACGTGAACGCGATGGACAGGGTCATCACCGGCTGGCGCGGCGCCGGTGGAAAAGGACGGATATGGATCGCGGTCGAGACACTCTATTCCATGGATGGCGACCGCGCACCGCTGGCCGCCCTTGTGGCGCTTGCGGCCAGGCATGACGCCATGCTGGTGCTGGATGAGGCCCATGCCACTGGCGTCTATGGCGATCAGGGGCGCGGCCTTTTGAATCAAACCATGGGTGCGGAATATGAAGGCGCCCCCAACATCATTTCGCTGCATACCTGCGGCAAGGGGCTGGGCGCGGCGGGGGCGCTGGTCTGTCTGCCGCGCCTGTATCGCGATTTTCTGGTCAATCGCGGCCGCGCCTTCATCTATTCCACCGCGCCTTCACCCTTGATGGCGGCGGTGGTGCGTGCAGCTTTGAAGATCTGCGCCGGCGCCGAGCAGGAACGCACCCAATTGCGGATGCTGGTGCGCCACGCCGAGGGGGTGATGCGCAAGCTGGGGCTGCCGGCATCCGGTTCCCAGATCCAGCCGGTCATTGTCGGGCAGGATGCGCGCGCGGTGGCACTGGCAGGGGCGCTGCAGGCGCGCGGCCATGACGTTCGCGCCATCCGCCCGCCGACAGTGCCCGAAGGCACGGCGCGGCTGCGCATCGCTTTGACCTTGCACGTCACGCCAGAAGACCTGGATGCGCTGTTCGCCGATCTGGCGGCCGAAATGGCCCAGGCATGAGATATAAGGCATGAGGTTCGTAGTCACCGGAACCGACACCAACATCGGCAAGACCGTGTTCAGCGCCGGTCTGGCCGGGATGCTGGGCGCGCGCTACTGGAAACCGGTGCAGGCGGGTTTGCCGTCGGACAGCCAAACCGTCGCCGAACTGTCGGGCGTGGAAATCGTGCCGGAAGCCTATCGCTTGCAGCTCGCCGCTTCGCCGCACCAGGCGGCGGCGGAAGAGGGCATCACCATCGACCCGGATGCGCTGCGCCCGCCGGACGGCCCCGTGGTGATCGAAGGCGCGGGCGGGCTGATGGTGCCGCTGAACCCGCACACGCTTTTCATCGATGTGTTCGCGCGCTGGAAGCTGCCGCTGATCCTGTGCGCCCGCACCCGGCTCGGCACCATCAACCATACGCTGTTGTCCGTTGAGGCGATCCGCACACGCGGCATCCCGCTCCATGGCGTGGCTTTCATCGGCGAGGCCAATCCGGAAAGCGAAAAGGTCATCAGCGAAATCGGCAAGGTCAAGCGCCTGGGCCGCTTGCCGGTGATAGAACCGCTGACGCGAGGGCGGCTGGCGGGAGTGTTCTCCAAGACCTTCAACATCGCGGATTTCGCGTGAGCTCGCCCATCTGGCATCCTTTTACCCAGCATGCGCTGACGCCCGACGCGACGCTCGTGAATTGTGGTGAAGGGGCATGGCTGGAAACAGAAAAGGGTCGACTGCTCGACGCCATTTCCTCCTGGTGGGTGGTCACCCATGGCCATCGCCACCCCAAGATCGTGGCGGCGATCAAGAGCCAAGCCGATGCGCTGGATCAGGTTATCTTCGCCGGTTTCACCCATCAACCGGCGGAGGATGTGGCCCGGGCGCTGATCGAAATCGCGCCGCACGGCCTGTCACGTGTATTTTATTCCGACAGCGGCAGCACATCGGTAGAGGTGGCGCTGAAGATGGCGCTGGGGTTCTGGCGCAATCAAAACAAGGCGCGCACGCGCATCATCGCGCTGGAGCACGCCTATCATGGCGACACGGTGGGCACCATGTCGGCAGGTGCGCGCGGTGTCTATAATGCCGCCTATGAGCCGCTGCTGTTCGATGTGGTGCGCCTGCCGTTTCCGCAAGCCGGGCAGGAGCACCAGACCCTGGAACGTCTGGAGGCCGCAGCTGCCGATGCCGCCGCCTTGATCGTCGAACCGCTGATCGCGGGCGCAGGCGGCATGAAGATCTATCCGCCGGCACTTCTCCATGACATGGCGCGCATCTGCCGCCGTCACGGCACGTTGCTGATTGCCGATGAGGTGATGACGGGCTTTGGCCGCACCGGCACGCTGTTTGCCTGCCAGCAGGCCGGCGTGACGCCCGACATCCTCTGCCTTGCCAAGGGCCTGACCGGCGGCAGCCTGCCGCTGGCCGCGACCTTGTGTAGCCAGGAGATATTCGACGCGCACTATTCCACCGACCGCAGCCGTACCTTCTTTCACTCCAGTTCCTTCACCGCCAATCCCATCGCCTGCGCCGCCGCGCGCGCCAATCTTCAGATCTGGCGCGACGAACCGGTGCTGGAACGCATTGCTATGCTTGGCGAGATGCAGGAAGCGCGCCTGGCGCGCCTTCGCGGGCGTTTCGAAAATGTCCGCCGGCTGGGAACCATCACGGCGATGGACCTGAAAGTATCCGACCCCGGTTATCTGGCGTCCGCCGCACCGGACCTGATCCGTTTCTTCCATGCCCGTGGTATCCTGCTGCGCCCGCTGGGCAATACAATTTATGTCATGCCGCCCTATTGCGTGACCGCGGAGGAACTGGATCTGGTCTATAATGCGATCGCAGAGGCAGCCGAAAAATTTCCGTAACCGCTCCCCTGATCCAAGCGAACTGGGAGCCGTAGAAGCCGCTAAGGACATATGATCATGAACATGAAGCCATTTGCCCTGGTCGTGGCCGCCGCGTCCCTGGCGCTGATTGCGCCCTTACTGTCGTCGCATGCCTCTGCCGGTGACCTGAACAAGGAAATTCCCGCCGCGCTGTCCGATCCCGTCAACCCGGCACCGGCCGAAGTCGCGGTGCTGGCCGGCGGCTGTTTTTGGGGGCAGCAGGGCGTTTTCGAGCATGTCAAAGGCGTGACCAAGGTTGTCGCCGGCTACTCCGGCGGCAGCAAGCAGGCCGCCCTCTATGACCGGGTCAGCGACGGCAACACGGGCCATGCCGAATCGGTCGAGATCACCTTCGATCCCCGTCAGGTCAGTTTCGGCCAGCTGCTGCGGATTTATTTCTCGGTGGCGCATAATCCTACCGAACGCGACCGCCAGGGTCCAGACGAGGGCACGCAGTACCGTTCCGAAATCTTCGCCGCCAGCCCCGAGCAGGAGGCGACCGCCAAGGCCTATGTCGCCCAGCTGGAGGCGGCCCATGTCTTTACCGCCTCCATCGCCACCAAGGTGGAGCCGTTGAAGGCCTTCTATCCGGCCGAGGATTTTCATCAGGACTATCTCGTCCTCAATCCCGATTCGTCCTATATCCGGATCAACGACCTGCCCAAGATCGCGGCCTTGAAGCGGGTTTGGCCGGGCTTTTACCAAGAAAAGCCGGTGCTTCTGGCCGGACGGTAGACGGCGATGGCATCGCAGCGGGTCGGTCAGCAAGAGCCTTGCTGCCCGCCCCTCAGGACAGCGCCTGCCTGTTAAAATACCGTCATTTTAGGCACTGCCTTGATCGGGTCCGGGAAAAGGCGTGGGGGGCGTTTCCTTTGTCCGGCTGATCTGGTAGGTCGTGCCCCGGTCTTTCGCCCCTTTGCCGCCAACCGGTGGTTTTTGCGGGTAAAACCGAAGAATTTAAAGCGAAACCAAACCATGAAAATTGAACGTCTGATTGTAGGCGGTGTCGCGTTGCTGGTCGGCCTTTTGGCGGGCTGGATGGTGCGTGGCGTGGCCACCTACAACACCCATGCCGCCTCCCTTGCCACTTATGATGACTGGCGGGTGACCTGCCCGGCGTCCGAGACCCCGGACATCAGCTGCGAACTCAGCACCGATGTCGTGGACAAGTCGCAAGTCAACGGCAATGTCCTCGCCCGCGTCACCATCGCCACCGAAAAAGATGGCAAGCAGAGCATGGTCTTCATTCTGCCGTTCGGCGTGTCGCTGGAAGCCGGCATGGGGCTGCGCATCGGCAAGGATCCGGTGAAGGTCTATCAGTACCGCACCTGCAACACGGTGGGATGCATCGCGACGACGCCGTTCGACGCTCCGCTGGCATCCGCGCTGAAGACTGCCGATGACGCGTCGGTGATGATTGCCGGTCTGGACGGCAAGGTGGTTCCCGTGGCGATGTCGTTCAAGGGTTATCAAAAATCCCTGGCCGCCTGGAAGAGCGGTGATGCCCGGCGCAAGGCTTGGTTCTGGAGACTGTGGTCGTGAAGCCTGTTCTGACAGGCGCCCTTGCAGGTCTGGTTCTTGGTTGCGGCGGTGCGTTTGCCCAGCAGCCGGACCCGCCGGCCGCGCCGGGCCGCCCCGAAACCAAGATCGTTGGCGACTGGATGGTGCGTTGTTTCCCCGTGAACAATCCCAACCCTTGCGACGTGTACCAGGAGCTGGATAACGAGACTACCCACCAGCGCGTGTTGTCGCTTTCCATGGCTTACATGCCCAGCGCGGACCGTCACTTGCTGCAGATCACCGCACCACTGGAAGTCGCAATCCAGAAAGGTCTGACCATCCAGACCGACAGCTTTACCTCGCCGGTCCTGAAATACCGGATGTGCTCGCGCGAGGGCTGTTTTGTCCAGTTAGCGCCGGACAATGCGATGATTGAGGCCCTGGCCAAGTCCGGGCCGGATGCCAAGGTCAATATCGTGGGAGACAACGGCAAGAGCTACAGCATCAAGTTCTCGCTCAAGGGTTTTTCCGCCGCGCATGACGACATGGTGAGCCAGGCTCGGGTCAAAGCCAAGCCCGCCAAGACCGGCGACGTGCCTGCGCCTGCCGCCAAGCCGTAATTGAGGTCGTGACGATGAAATCACTTCTGCTGACCGCCGTTGCCGGCGCCCTGTTTGTAAGCGGCGCCTCGTTCGCGCAGCCACCGGCGGATGGCGCGGGCACTGCCGCGGCGAGCCGTCCCGATGTGAAGATGATCGGCGACTGGGTGGTGCGTTGCTTTCCGGTCCAGAGCCCCAGTCCCTGCGACATGTTCCAGGAACAGGATTCGGAGGCCAACCATCAGCGCATCGTGTCCCTGTCGCTGGCCTATGTTCCCGGCGTCGATCGTCATGCCCTGCAGATCTCGGTTCCGCTCGATATCGCCATCCAAAAGGGAGTGACCATACAGACCGACAGCTACACATCGCCGGTCCTCAAATACCGCCGCTGCGATCGCAACGGCTGCTATGTGGAATTGCCGGTAGACAGCGCGCTGGTGGAAGGGCTGAACAAGTCCGGCCCCAACGGCAAGATCAATATCGTGGCGGACATTGGCAAAAGCTTCGCCATCAAATTCTCGCTCAAGGGTTTTTCCGCCGCGCATGACGATATGGTGGCGCAGGCACGCGCCAAGGCGAAAGCCATTGCCAAGCCCGATGCTGCGGCGTCCGCGCCTGCCGCTGCGACGCCGTAACGGGCGCCACTTCAAACAAGAAGGCCGGTCACAAGACCGGCCTTCTTGTTTCAGGCCGGCTTAAAGGTCATGGCGACGCCGTTCATGCAGTAGCGCAGGCCCGTCGGCGCAGGCCCATCATCGAACACATGGCCCAGATGCCCGCCGCAGCGGCGGCAATGAACCTCAGTACGGCTCATGAACAGGGAATTGTCCTGGCCCGTCAGAACGGCATTGGGCAGCGGACGGTAAAAACTGGGCCAGCCGGTTCCGCTGTCAAATTTGGTATCGGACGAATACAGCTCCAGCGCACAGCCGGCGCAGGCGAAGATGCCCTTGCGGTGCTCCTTGTTCAGCGGCGAGGTAAAGGGTGGCTCGGTGTCCTGGTGGCGCAGTACGTCATAGGCGGCGGGCGAAAGCAGCTTTTTCCATTCCGCATCGCTCTTGGTGACGTCATAGCCAAAGGCCCGCCCCGCCCCTGGCATGGCGGCCCCCATCAACAGGCCGGCAAGAAAATGGCGTCGCCGCATCTTGGTCTCCGTCGCTATGCGTTTATACGCGATTTTGAGTTCGTTCGTGTCGTTAAAACGTTACAGGGAACCGGCTTCGCCCACATCCGTTGTCTGTCTGGCGTTTCCCCGGACGCGCAAACCCCCCATCAGGAGTACTGAATATGGACAAGGACAGAATCGAAGGTTCCGCCAATCGGGTCAAAGGCGCGATCAAGCAGGCGGCCGGTAAAGCCACCGGTGACTCTAAGCTCAGGGCCGAAGGGGCCGCGGACAAGGCCAGGGGCAAGCTGCAGAATATGGTGGGCGGCGCCAAGGACGCGCTGCGCGACGCCATCAAGCATTAAAGCTTTCAGAAAAATCGAAGGAAAACCCTGGCCCCTGTTGGGTGCCGGGGTTTTTCGTTACACTTCTACCACTGGCACCTCCTGGCTTTGTTTGGCGTTCAAAGGGTTTCTCATGATCCGTTTTTTGACCTGGCTCCGTTCCATCCTGCTCTCTGTCGTGAGTGGCCTGGCCAAAACGGTGGTGCTGGCTGTTCTGGCCGTCGCCGTTCTGGTGGTGATTTCGCTGGCGCGCGGCGACGGCCTTCCCGGCAATATGGTGATCGGACTGGACCTCAGGGAACCGATCGATGACAGCGCCGCTTCCGCCGGCAGCTTTCTGGCCCAAAGGCATGTGACGGTCATGGATATCGTGCTCGGGCTGGATGCCGCGGGCCGTGACCGGCGGGTGAAGGGCGTGGTGATGCGGCTGGGCAATGGCGCAATTTCCAGCGCGCAAGGCCAGGAAATCGCCGCCGCCGTCCAGCGCTTCCGCGCCAGGGGAAAATTCGTCATCGCCCAGGCATCCGCGTTCTTCGGCGCCGGGCTGGGAGACTATCTGGCGGCGAGCGCGGCCAATGAAATCTGGGTGCAGCCCAAAAGCCCCTTCTCGGTGTCAGGCGCCGGCGGCGGCGAGTTGTTCCTGCGCGGCACCCTCGACAAGATCGGCGCCCAGCCGCAGATCGCCAAGCGCGCCGAATATAAGAGCGCCGCCGACACCTTCATGGAAAAGCAGATGTCGCCGGCCGACCGTGAGCAGCTCATGGCGCTGATGAATTCGGTTTACGATTCCGCTGTCGGCGAGATGGCCGCTAATCGCCATCTGGCGCGCGGCGAGGTGATCGCGGCCCTGCAGGCCAGCCCGCAATTTGCCGAAGAAGCGCGCTCGCGGCGTCTGGTGGACCGCATCGGCTATGACGATGAAGCGCGCGCGGCCGCCAAATCGCGCGCCGGCGACGGCGCGAAAACGGTTGCGTTCAATGACTATGTCAAGAATTCCATGCCCAGCCTGAACCGCGCCAATATCGCCCTGGTCGAGGCAGAAGGCGAAATTCGCGACGGCACCAACAAGTCATCCTGGATCAGGGCTCCATCGGGGATTGCCAGCGACGATTTGTCGGCGGCGATCGACCAGGCGGCGCGCGACAAGGATATCAAGGCGATCATGCTGCGGGTCGATTCGCCGGGCGGATCCGTCACGGCATCCGACCAGATTTTGCACGCGGTGAAGGCGGCGCAAAAAGCCGGCAAGCCGGTGGTGGTCAGCATGGGCGGCGTGGCGGCGTCGGGCGGCTATTACATTTCTCTCAGCGCCAACAAGATCGTGGCCGAACCCGGCACCATCACCGGCTCGATCGGGGTGCTGACGGGCAAGGTCAGTTTCGCCAAGACGCTCGGGCTTGTGGGCGCCAATGCCGAGACCGTGGCGGTGGGAAAGAATACGCTGATGGATTCGCCGCTCCAGCCCTTCACCGACGAGCAATGGGCCAATCTCAATCACCAGGCCGATGTGATTTACGACGATTTCACCCAGAAGGTGGCGGACGGCCGCAAGCTGCCTCTGGCCAAGGTGCGCGACGCCGCCCGGGGGCGGGTCTGGTCCGGCGCCGATGCCAAGAATCAGGGCTTGGTCGATGTCCTGGGGGGCTTCTGGGCGGCCGCAGGCCAGGCGGCGGCTCTGGCTGGGCTCCCGGCCGAAGGCATGACGTTCCGGGTCTATCCCCGCCCCACCGGGTTGTGGGCTCGGCTGGAGGCGCTGTCAGGCGGCATGGATGCCAGCCTGGGGACATTGGGACGTTTCGAATCGGTGCTGAATCTTCCCGCGATTCAGGCCTTGCTGGGCCAGGTTTCCAGCCTGCCACAGGGTGGCCCTGGTGGCACGATGCAGCTCAAAGCGGCGCATCTGCCGCGGCCGTGACCGCACAGTCACAAATCCCGCAAGGAAACTGCTTGTTCCCCCGAACTCTTGAATTATAATTGCCGGTGTGCGGGGGCACGAAGCTGGCTTGGGGGCGTCATAACTGCGATTATGGCGCCAGGGTCGTTTCGGGGCATTCCGAAACACAAGGCAGTTGGAGTTGCACCATTTCCCCGCAAATTTCCTCAAATGGGTCCCCCCCAAAAGGGGCCGGCAAGGCCGTAGACGAGCAGAGCTTCGAGGGGGCGCTCAAGGAGCTGGAAGCCATAGTTTCCCGGCTCGAACAGGGGGAGGTCGATCTGGAAGACTCCATCGCCTTGTACGAACGCGGACAGGCCTTGAAGTCTCATTGCGAGAAGAAGCTGAAAACCGCCGAGGGTCGGCTGGAGAAAATCGTGCAGGGCGCCGCGGGCCCGGAAATCGGCGAGAAGTTGGAAACGGCCTGAGCTTGCCTTACCGTCTTAAAAAAGAGAATTTTCCGTCATGAACATTCCCAACACCAAGACCCCCTTGCTGGACCAGGTGGACCTGCCGGCGGATCTGCGCAAGCTTGAGAAGCATCAGCTGCGCCAGTTCGCCGACGAGCTGCGCACCGACCTGATCGACATCGTCTCGGTCACCGGCGGGCATTTCGGCGCCGGGCTGGGCGTGGTCGAACTGACGACGGCGCTCCACTATGTGTTCAAGACGCCGGACGACCGCATCGTCTGGGACGTCGGCCATCAGGCCTATCCCCACAAGATCCTCACCGGCCGGCGCTCGCGCATGCGCACCCTGCGCCAGGGCGGCGGGCTGTCGGGTTTCACCAAGCGCAGCGAAAGCCAATACGACCCCTTCGGCGCGGCGCATTCCTCGACCTCGATTTCCGCCGGCCTGGGCATGGCGGTGGCGCGCGATCTCAAGGGCGGCGACAACAATGTGATCGCGGTGATCGGCGACGGCTCGATGAGCGCGGGCATGGCCTATGAGGCCATGAACAATGCCGGCGCCCACAAGAACCGGCTGATCGTGATTCTCAACGACAATGACATGTCCATCGCTCCGCCCGTGGGCGCGATGAGCGCCTATCTGGCGCGGCTGGTGTCCTCGCGGCCCTATACCGGCATCCGCAATATCGCCAAGCGGTGGGCGCGCAAGCTGTTGCCGCGCGGATTGTTCAAGGTGGCGCAGCGCACCGAGGAATATGCCCGCGGCATGGCCATGGGCGGCACCCTGTTCGAGGAGATGGGCTTTTTCTATGTCGGTCCGATCGACGGCCATAACCTGGATCACCTGATCCCGGTGCTGGAGAATGTGCGCGACACCATGCGCGGACCGGTCCTGGTGCATGTGGTGACCAAGAAGGGTCATGGCTATGCCCCGGCCGAAGCGGCCGCCGACAAATATCATGCCGTCTCCAAATTCACGGTGCTGACAGGCGAACAGTCCAAGTCCTCACCCAAGGCTCCCACCTATCAGAAGGTGTTCGGCGAGAGCCTGATCGCGGAAGCCAAGAAGGACAGCCGCATCGTCGCCATCACCGCCGCGATGCCGTCCGGGACCGGCGTGGACCTGTTCGAGAAAGCCTTTCCCGATCGCACCTTCGATGTCGGCATTGCCGAACAGCATGGCGTGACCTTCGCGGCAGGCCTTGCGACCGAGGGCATGAAGCCCTTCTGCGCCATCTATTCGACCTTCCTGCAGCGCGCCTATGACCAGGTGGTGCACGATGTGGCGATCCAGTCGCTGCCGGTGCGCTTTGCCATGGACCGGGCGGGGCTGGTGGGCCAGGACGGCGCCACCCATGCCGGTTCCTTCGACATCGCCTATCTGACGGCGCTTCCCAACTTCGTCATCATGGCCCCGTCGGACGAGGCCGAGCTGACCCACATGGTGGCGACGGCGGCCATCATCGATGATCGTCCCAGCGCCTTGCGCTATCCGCGCGGCGAGGGCACGGGTATTGCCCGGCCCGCCGAAGGTGTGCCGCTGGAAATCGGCAAGGGGCGCATCGTGAAAGAAGGCGCGGGAATCGCCATTCTGAACTTCGGCGCCCGCATGACCCAGGTGCTGCTGGCCGCCGAGCGCATGGCCGCTTACGGCCTCTCCCCCACCATCGCCGATGCGCGCTTCGCCAAGCCCTTGGACACCGACCTGATCCGCCGCCTGGCGCGCGAGCACGAAATTCTGATCACGATCGAAGAGGGTGCAGCCGGCGGCTTTGGCGCCCATGTGATGCATTTCCTGGCTCATGACGGCCTGTTGGACAAGGGATTGAAAATCCGTCCCATGACCCTGCCGGATATTTTCCAGGACCATGACACGCCGGAAAAAATGTATGCCCAGGCGGGTCTGGATGCCGACGGGATTCTACGCACGGCCTTGCAGGCCTTGGGCCGTGGCGGGGAAGCCGTGCATCTGGCGGGCAAACTGGCCTGAATCAGGTCTGCGCGCATTTCGGTGATTGCGGCGGTTGCTCGCTGCAACATCTTGCGCCTGACGCTTACGCAGCCGCCAAGCGCGATGCCGTGGTCTCAGCTCTCAAGCGCGCGGGAGTGACCGCAGATGTCTTGGACCCGGTCATCGTGCCGCCCAGATCGCGCCGCCGCGCCGTGCTCAAGTGGAACAACGGAAAAATCGGTTTTCACGCCGCCAAGAGCCACGCCATTGTCGACATGCGCGAATGCCTAGTGCTGACGCCGGGCCTGTTTGGTCTGGTGCAGGCCTTGCGCGAAAGACTGGCGTTTCTCAAACAGCCCGCCGAGATCCATGCCAGCGAAACGCTGACCGGCTTTGACTTGGCCTTCCGCTCGGACCAGAAACTCGCACCGTCGCTGACGGCGCAGCTGGCAAAGGCGATGGCCGGGCTGGACGTCGCGCGCCTGGTTTTCAACAACGCCCTGGTGCTGGAAAACTGCGCACCGGAAGTGGAGGAGGGTGGCGCGCGGGTGAAGCTGCCGCACCAGGCCTTTCTCCAAGCCACAAGCCAAGGCGAGTCTTTTTTGCAGGCCCGGGTATTGGAAATCGCGGGCCGCGCCGGGGCGGTCCTGGACCTGTTCGCCGGTTGCGGCACCTTTGCCCTGCCCCTGGCGCGGAAGGCGCGCGTCCACGCGGTGGAGCAGGACGCTTCGGCGCTCGCGGCCCTGGCACAGGCGGCAAAGACGAAGGGCCTCAAACCCGTGACCACCGAAGTCCGCGACTTGTTCAAGCTGCCTTTGACCCCGGCGGAATTGAAGGACTTTGGCGCAGCGGTGCTGGACCCGCCCCGCGCGGGCTGCCAAGCCCAGGCGGGGATGCTGGCCAAATCCGCGGTCCCGGCAATCGCCTATGTCTCCTGCGATGCCGCCAGTTTCGCCCGCGATGCCGCCCTTTTAACCAAGGGTGGCTACCGGATCGGCCCGGTCAGCCCGATAGACCAATTCCTCTGGTCGTCGCATATTGAGCTGGTCGGCAGTTTTGTGCGCCCGTAGCGGTTAGGCAGGGGACAGGGTTGAGGAAAGGGTTCATCGCACTGGGATTGGTTGTGGCCGTGGCGCTGGGCGGCGCCGCGCTGTGGTTCTTCGATGGCGCCACGACCGCGTCTTCCAAGGAAACAGCGCCGCAGTCCAACCTGGTCGATTTCAGCCATTGGGCGGTGATCCTGGTGGCGGGCGACTACCGCGCCCATTCCGGCGCGCCGTCCAAGGTGTTCGACAATGCCCGCCACGACCTGGCCCAGGCCTTCGCCAAGATCGGATTCAAGCCCGCCGACATGGTGCAATTCTCGGTCGATTATGACGACGCGACTCAGCATACCGGTGTGCCGGAAATCGCCACGGCCATGCAGTCGGTCGCAAGCCGCGCCAACGACGGCTGCCTGATCTATTTCACTTCGCACGGCACGCCCACGGGCATGCTGATCGGCGATGCGATCCTCAGCCCGGCGCAAATGCGCGACATGGTGGGCAGTTCCTGCGGCACCCGTCCCACTGTGATCGTGATGTCGGCCTGTTATTCGGGGCTGTTTGTGGCGCCCTTGGAGGGTCCCAATCGTATCATCATGACGGCGGCGCGGCCCGACCGCACCAGCTTCGGCTGCGGCGAGCTGGATCACTACACTTTCTTCGATGACTGTTTCCTGCGCGCCATGCCGATGGCCGGCGATTTTCCCGGCCTGGGTCATCTGGTGCAGCAATGCGTGGCGGAGCGCGAACAGCAGATGAAGGCGACGCCGCCGTCGGAGCCCCAGCTCAGTGTGGGGCCGGGGGTCATTTTCACCCTGCGCTGGCGCGATATGCCGGTGGGAAATCAGCCGACGTGACACTTTGGCAAAGCCGGACGAGAAGCAAAAAACGAAATTGGCGTTTGCGGGACGTTGTTAGCCGGGCCCGCGCACGAACAGATCGGTTCTCTCGTCATCGGGACCGCCGTCCCGGACCAGCAGATAGCGTATCTTGCCGTCCGGACCGGGGGGCGCGATGTAAAAGGTTTTTTCGTGATGCTTGAATTTCACGTCATAGAGATCTGTCGTTCTCCCGTTCAGGAGTTTGCTGATGTAGACGTTATCCCCCGTTTCGGTGCGGGCATACCCAGACGATACCAGCGCGCCAAGCTCGAAGTCGCGATTTGGATCGTGCCACACCCAGGGCCGCGCGGCCAGACTCGCACTCCCCACAAAGACCGCTCTGCAACCATTCTGCCCGTGGTCGAGCAGGCATCTGAGAGCCGAGGCGGTTTCTGCGTGCGCCGTGGCGTCGGTCTCTGCCAACGCGATGGGCGACAGACCGATGGCAGCAACAGCAAAGCTTGCGAAAAGCAATTTCTTCGGGGCGGTAAACGCCGTACCAGACAAGAGTTTCATGACGGACTCCTTACCCAGCAGCAGCGATAACTTACTGCCCTAAAAGGTGAAATGAAAGAAGCTGGGGCTTCGGGCTGTGGTGGAGACCGCAGACCCGCCTGGCGTTCCATCCAAGTTTTATTGCGCTTGGTGATCCGCGTGCTGCTGAACCGGGGCTGCATGACGCGCTTGGGCCTGATTGCGGGCAAAGACGCGGTCGCGGTCGCCCACCGAGATCAGGCCTGCGATCCTGCGGATCAGCAGATCTTCGTCCGGGTGCAGCGTGCCGTCGGCATAGGCGACGTCCCACAACATGCCGATCAGTGCGACACGTTCGGCCATCGCCATGGCGTGAACGTTGCTACCAAATGTGAGCCCTGCGGCCACATTTTGGTCATACCAAGGCTCAGGGAAAGCATGCCGTAGCTGTGAGCGGCACGACCAGCGTCGAAAATACAAAATTGAAGGAGAAGTTTGTCGAACTGCTGACCGCATGTCCGCATGACGGGGTGGCATAGGTGAAAGTTGGAGCCGTGATTGGGCCATGGTACGCGGCCCTAGTATAATTGATCGTCGATGCGCTGTCGGTACAGACAGTGGCCTTGACTGAGGCGCAGCGCGCGCCCTCCTCAACTGCATATTGCATACTTGCCGTCGAAAAGAGCAAAAGACATCCGTAGATCATTCCCACCGTGAGCGCGAGAAAAAGGGGACCGACGATGGCAAACTCCAGTGCGGTCGCGCCGCGATTGCACTTTAGGAAAGTTCGACTGGCCCGCTTCATCCTCCAGCCAACCTTACCCAGGAGATAGATGTAATTGTTGACGGAAGCAAACTCGCCACTGACGCGCCGCCAAAAATAGGAGTGTAGGTGTAGGTCGCCTGTACCTTGACATAATCGGCCGATTCAACACCGCCATTGCCTGCGCCGGAACAGTCGTTAGGAGGCGACGACACGTCGGCCATATACTGCAAAGTTCCG
>JANYAR010000155.1 GCA_025361185.1 Alphaproteobacteria bacterium
GGGCGTTCGTCGCTCAAAACGATCCACTGGATCGTTTTGTCCGCCGCGCCTTAGCGCGGCGGACAAAACGATCCAGTGGATCGTTTTGAGCGACGAACGCCCTGAGCGTAAGCGAAGGGCCGGAGAGCTGCTCGCAGAGAACTCCCCTGAGCTAAGCCAACGCCCTGAGCGCAAGCGAAGGGCCGGAGAGCAGCAAGGGCGGTATTGAGCCCCGATATGCCGGCATGAAAACGCCAAAAAACCGGCTGATTTGGCCAAAAGGCATATGACAGAAATACCACTGTCATTATAATTATGTTACGTAAACTAATTTTCTTGAAAACTGTTGCATCTTTGCATATGTTGCCCCTGAAGATGGCCTTGAGTTGCTGGCACTGCCCCCCCGCTTGCTTTCAGCTCCCGTCTTCGCGGGGCCGCCGGTTATCCCCTCCCGGCAGTTCCTCGCGCTTTTAGGAAGCGCATTTGCCCCCGGCCCCTGGCCGGGGGCTTTTTTATTGGCCGGCTGGCGTCAGCCTAGGGCCGGCCGCCCCGCAGGGGCGCAACTAGCGGGTAACCCGCCTCAGGGTCAGGCTCAGCCTCCCCCCGCCAGGGACAAGCCGCGAGGATCCGGGCCAGATTCGGTCGATACCGTGAAAGGCCAGCCTCGCTACCCCGCCAAAGGCGATCACGTCCCCTGATGCCAGCCGGACACCGAGGGTCTTGCCGCCGCGCGCCCACGTCCCATCGACAAATTTTCCGCCGATCCGAAACATGGCCTCATCGCCCAGCGACACGCCGATCACCGCGGCAGAGGTGTCATTCTCATCGCGGTCCTGGTGCGGCCCCATTTTCGCGGCCCCCCGATAGTGATTGATCAGGCAGCATTGCGGCGGCGGTGTGCCGTTGATCTCTTCCCACAAGTCCAGCAGCGCTTGCGGGATGGCCGGCCAGGGCGTGGCTGTTACGGGATGGGTGGGCTGATAGCGATAGCCGCTTTTGTCCGAGACCCAGCCCAGTGCACCGAAGTTGCTTTCCTCGACCGAAAAGGGCTTGCCGGTTCCGGGCATCACGGGGCGATAAAGCGGAGCCTCGTCCAGTTTCTGCATCACCTCGGCCAGCAAATCCTTCTGCTGGAGAAGCGAGAATTTCTCGCGCCACAGGAAGATGCCAGGCGCGACAGTGACCTTGCCTACCATTGCCTCGTGCTGCGCGTCGGTGTCGTGAAAATCGCGGCGTAGCTGCCCGCCAGCCCGTGTGCATCCAGCCAGGCTTGCAGCTTTTCCGGCGTGTAGCCGTCCGCGATCCATGCCGCCAGCGGTCGGCAACGCGCTTCTTCACGGGCAAAGTCCAGGAAGGGCTTCAACCAGCGCTGATGGGTCTTGGGGAAATGCAGATAGGGAAAGCGGTCGAACTGCGCCTGGGCTGCCGCCATTGCAGACCAGCCGTCACGATGAATCAGGTACAGGGCCGCGGCGAAGCTGGTGCGGTCCTGACCGCCGGAGCATTTCAGCAGGAAGGGACGCGGCGCGGCGTCGAAACTTTGGATCAATTGGACCAGCATCGCCTGGGTGGGAAGCTTGCGCGAATCCAGCATCGCGTCGAAATGGGCGATGCCGCCATCCTTGGCGATGGCGGTTTCCTGTTGCCACCAGGACAGGTCTTGATTGCGGCCGCGCAGGTTGATGATGGCGCGGATGCCGCGGCGCTTGAGAAAGGGTCCAAGCCCGCCGGCCCAGGCCTGCATGGCGCGTGCGGCTTCGCCCGGAACCACCCAGTGGAAATTGTAGAGCAGGTCCGTGACTGTTCGGATTGGGGCCGATCGCATAGGATGGATTTAGCATATTTCGGAATGGCCATGCGCATCACCAAGCAGACCCTGGTCCGCCGCTGGACCGCCACCACGGTCCTGGCCGCCATTGTCTTGGCCATACTGGCCTGGTCCGATCTGCGGCTGAAATCCCTGTCGGGTTATGGCACCGCCGATCTGCAGGGTTTTTCCACGGCCGCCGAATACAAGCGGGCGTTCATGGCCTGGCCGTCGCTTTACGCGGTGCGCGCGGGGTTCAACTGGGGCGTGGACTATCTGCTGATGCCGCTCTATGCCGCCGCCTTCTTTTATTCCGGCATTCTGGCCCGCGAGGGTTTTGCGCCCCGGCCGGGCCGCTTGCGCCGCATCCTGACCATGCTGGCGGCGGTTCCCATCGCCGGCGCGCTGCTGGATGCGGTCGAAAATGCCCTGCAATTCTCCTTCATGCTGTCGGGGCTCACCGACTCCTTGGCGCGGATCGCGCTGACCATTTCCAATGCCAAGTGGGTGGCGATCTATGTCGGTATGGCGCTCTGGCTGGGGGCGCTGCTGGCCCGCCAGCAGGAGCGTCACCAGCAGCGGCTGAGCCGGGCAAACAGGGCCATCGAAACCGGTCCTTGACCGCAGGACTTCTTTGCGTATATTCCGCCGCTCTTTCCGGGACTCGGCTCCTGTGAAAAACCATTATATTCAAAGGTTTAGACCATGTACGCGGTCGTCCGCACTGGCGGAAAACAATATAAAGTGGCCAAGGACAGCGTCCTGAAGGTCGAAAGCCTGTCCGGCGATGTGGGCTCCAAGCTCGACCTCGAGGTCCTGATGCTGGGCGGCGACAGCCCCAAGATCGGGGCTCCGCTGGTTGCGGGCGCGTCGGTTCAGTGCGAGATCGTCGAGCACGGCCAGGGCGAGAAGGTCATTGCCTTCAAGAAGAAGCGCCGCAAGAACACACACCGCAAGCGCGGCCATCGTCAGCACTTCACCACGGTGAAGGTGCTGGGCATCACCGCCGGTTAAAGGACTAGTCGTATGGCACACAAAAAAGCAGGCGGTTCTTCGCGCAACGGTCGCGACTCCAACCCCAAGATGCTGGGCGTGAAGCTGTTCGGCGGCGAAGCCGTGGCCGGCGGCAATGTGATCATTCGCCAGCGCGGCACCAAGTTCTATGCCGGCGAAGGCGTGGGCATGGGCAAGGACCATACGTTGTTTGCACTCCGCGCCGGCCGCGTCTCGTTCAAGACCGGCTACAAGCGCCGTACCTTCGTGTCCGTGATCTCGGCCATGAATCCGGCGGTAAAGATCGCGGCAGAATAGGCGGCTGAAGACATAGGCCGCCAAGAAATTGGCGGCCCATTATGCGCGAGGGAGATGGTCCGCCATCTCCCTTTTTTATTCCCTCGCACGAAAGGAATTGCGGGGGATGACATGTGCATTCTGGAGAGCGAGAGACTGATCCTTCGGCCGCCCAGGCCATTGGATATTCAAAGCATGACGGTGTGGCTGAGCGACTATGATGTGGCGAGGATGACGTCGCGCGTGCCGCATCCTTACAGCGAAGGGGACGCCGAGGCCTTCCTGGCGCTGGGTGCCGAACATCGTTTCGTCATCCAGCGCAAGCGCGACGGCCTGTTTCTCGGCATGACCGGATTTCATGCCGAAGACGGCTATGAATTCGGCTATTGGCTGGGCAAGCCGTTTTGGGGTCAGGGCTTTGCAACCGAAGCGGCGCACCGGTTGGTGGGCTACGCTTTCCAGGCGCTGGGCATCGAGACGGTCCATGCCGGCTGGTTCTACGACAATCCGGCGTCGGGCCATGTCCTGGCCAAGCTGGGCGCGCGCCATAATGGCTCGCAAATGCGGGACTGCCGCGCCCGGGGCAAGCCCGTTCTGTGCCATGACATGCTGTTGACGCGGGCCGATTTCCTGCGAAAACAGGCCGCATAGAAGCGTCGGCGAGGTCCGTAGCGTCAGCGTACGGACGAGCGACCAGAAAGAAGTGCCATGAAGTTTCTCGATGTCGCCAAGGTCTATGCCCAGTCCGGTGCTGGCGGGAACGGCTGTATCGCGTTCCGGCGCGAGAAGTTCATCGAGTATGGCGGGCCCTATGGCGGCGATGGCGGGCGCGGCGGCGACGTGATTGCGGAAGCGGTGGAAAGTCTCAATACCCTGATCGACTACCGCTTCCAGCAGCATGTGAAAGCCAAAAGCGGCGAGGGCGGCAAGGGCAAGGTGATGACCGGCGCCGGCGGCGCCGACGCCGTCATGAAAGTGCCGGTCGGAACCCAGATCTATGAGGAGGACGGCGAAAGTCTGATCGCGGATCTTGCGACGGTCGGCATGCGCGTGCGGCTGCTGAAGGGGGGCAATGGCGGTTTCGGCAATCACCATTTCAAGAGCGCCACCAACCAGGCGCCGGAATTCGCGTTGCCCGGCCAGCCCGCCCAGGAACAGACCTTCATCCTCAAGCTGAAACTGATCGCCGATTCAGGACTGATCGGCATGCCCAATGCCGGCAAATCCTCCTTTCTCAGCCGTGTCTCGGCGGCCAAGCCCAAGATCGCGGACTATCCCTTCACCACGTTGGAGCCGCAGCTGGGCGTGGTGAAAATCGACGAGACCGATTTCGTGCTGGCCGATCTGCCGGGGCTGATCGAGGGTGCGCATGAGGGCGTCGGATTGGGTGACCGGTTCCTGGGTCATGCCGAACGTTGCGCTTCGATTCTGCATCTGGTCGACGGCACCGGCGATGCGATCGCCAAGACCTACAAGACCATTCGTGTCGAGCTGGAAGCCTATGGCCATGGGCTGGACCAGAAGCCCGAGATCGTGGCGCTGAACAAAGTGGATGCCATTCCCGCCGCGCAACTGGCGAAAAAGCGCGCGGCCTTGGAAAAAGCCTGCGGCCATAAGGTGCATGTGATTTCCGGCGTCACCGGCGAGGGCATTACCACAGTGCTGCGCGCCATGGCGCAGGAGATCAACCAGCGCCGCCTGGCGCGCGCGGAAGAAGCCCGGTATGCGCGCCCGGCACCCGTAGCCCGCAGCCGCAGCGAACGGCAGTCGGTCAATTTCAAGGCGCCCGTGGTGCCCAAGGCCAGGATAACGTCGTCTCCGGCGGTGAAAGCCGCCGCGCCGACAACCGCCAGGACGCTCGCACCCATGGCAAAAGCCAAGGCGAAAGCAGCCCGCAAGATGGGCAATGCCAAGCTCAAGACCAAGGCGGTCAAGCCCAAGGCAAAAGGCCCGACCGGCAGGGCCAAGGCCAAACCCAGGCCCTTGAGCAAAACCGCGCAGCGCGCGAAAAAGAAGCAACGGCGATGAGCGATATTTTCGCACGAGCCAAACTTGTTGTGGTGAAGGTCGGCTCGGCGCTGCTGGTCGATGGCGCCAAGGGTGAGCTGCGCCGCGATTGGCTGGCGTCGCTGTGCGACGATATTGCCGAGCTCAAGAAACAGGGCCTGGCGGTGGTGCTGGTGTCGTCCGGCTCCATCGCCCTGGGGCGCCGGCTGCTCAAGCTGCCGAGCGGCGAACTGCGGCTGGAGGAAAGCCAGGCCGCGGCGGCGGCGGGGCAGGTGCGTCTGGCGGAAGCCTATGCCGACATGTTGGCCGCCCGCTTCATCGTTGCGGCGCAGGTGTTGCTGACCTTCGGCGATACCGAGGAACGCCGCCGTTATCTCAATGCCCGTGCCACGCTGGGAACGCTGGTGTCTCTCGGCGCGGTGCCGGTGATCAATGAGAATGACACGGTGGCCACCGCGGAAATCAAGTTCGGCGACAATGACCGGCTGGCGGCGCGCGTCGCCTCGATGATGAGCGCGGACCGGCTGCTTTTGCTGTCGGATGTCGATGGCCTTTACACCGCCGATCCCGGCAAGGACGCTTCGGCCCAACATATCGCCGAGGTTGCCGCCATCACGCCTGAGATCGAAGCCATGGCGGGGAATTCCATTTCGGGATTCGGGCGCGGCGGCATGACTTCCAAGCTGATCGCCGCCAAGATCGCCATGGCTGCGGGCTGCGATGTGATATTGGCCAAGGGCGAAGCCCTTAATCCGCTGTCGGCGATACAAAAAGGCGCCCGCCACACCATCTTCCGCGCCTCGGTGACGCCCGCCGCCGCGCGCAAGCGCTGGATCGCCGGCGTGCTGCGCCCCGAAGGCGCGTTGGTGATCGACGATGGTGCGGTCAAGGCCCTGAAAGACGGCAAAAGCCTGCTTCCCGCCGGTATCCGCCAGATTGACGGCCGTTTTGAGCGCGGTGACGCGGTGGTGGTCAAGGACCGCGAAGGCCGCGAGGTTGCCCGCGGCCTGGCGGCCTATAATGCGTCGGACGCAGAGCGGATCGCCGGAAAGCGGACGGTCGAAATCGAGGCTATTCTGGGCTATCGTGGCCGGGACGAGATGATCCATCGCGACGATCTGATCCTGACGGGAAACGGAACATGACGGTTCACAATGCAACCGATGCGCTCGCCGCCGAAATGATGGCCATCGGCGCCGCTGCCCGCGATGCGGCGCGCGCCATGCGCGAAGCCGGCGGTGAAGCCAAGACCAAGGCGCTGCTCGTGGCCGCGGCCGCGATCCGCAGCCGTGCCGCCGAGATTCTGGCCGCCAACAAGGGCGATATCGAAGCCGCCAAGGCCGCCAGCATGCCGGCACCGATGGTAGAGCGGCTGATGCTCAACGATGCCCGCATTGAGGCGATGGCCAAGGCGGTTGAAGATGTTGCCGCACTTCCCGATCCGGTGGGGCGCGAACTGGCGCGCTGGTCGCGTCCCAATGGGCTGGACATTGCCCGTGTCGCCACCCCCATTGGCGTGATCGGCATCATCTATGAATCCCGCCCCAATGTGACGGCGGACGCGGGCGCCCTGGCGCTCAAGTCCGGCAATGTCGCGATTTTGCGCGGAGGTTCGGATTCCATTCGCTCCTCGCTGGCCATTCAGGCCGCCATGGCGGAAGGGCTGAAAGAAGCGGGCTTGCCCCTGGCCGCCATCCAGGTGGTGCAATCGACCGATCGCGCCGCCGTGGGCATGATGCTGGAAGGGTTGAACGGAACGGTAGACCTGATCATTCCGCGCGGCGGCAAAGGCCTTACGGGGCGGGTCATCAACGAAGCGCGGGTGCCGGTGCTGGCCCATCTCGAAGGGCTTTGCCACGTCTATCTGCATTCCGCAGCCGATCTGGCAAAGTCGCGCAGCATCGCGCTGAACGCCAAGATGCGGCGCACTTCGGTCTGCGGCGCGGCCGAGACGTTGTTGGTGGATCGCGCCGTGCTGAAATCCCACGGCGTGCCGGTGATGGAAGACCTGGCCAAGGCGGGCTGCGAAATCCGCGGCGACGATGCGGTGCGCGCGGTCTATCCTGCCGCCAAACCCGCCACCGAGGAAGACTGGAAGACCGAGTATCTCGACGCCATCATCGCGGTCAAAGTGGTGGACGGGCTGGAAGAGGCCATCCGCCATATCGAACAGTATGGTTCGCATCACACCGACTCGATCGTGACGGAAGATGCGGGCGCCGCGGAAAGCTTCATGAACAGCGTCGACAGCGCCATTGTGCTGTGGAACGCCTCCACCCAGTTCGCCGATGGCGGGGAATTCGGCATGGGCGCGGAAATCGGCATCGGCACCGGCAAGATGCATGCCCGCGGGCCGGTCGGCGCCGAACAGCTCACCACTTTCAAATATGTGGTGCGCGGCAACGGGCAAACTCGCCCATGATGGCACGCCCATGATGACCTTGGCGTGACGCCTTGAGCTGGATCAGGCCTCCCGGCCCTGTCAGTGACGGTCTGCGCATCGGCCTGTTGGGCGGTTCGTTCGATCCCGCCCATGGCGGCCATCTCTATGTCAGCGAGATCGCGCGCAAGGTCTTGAAACTCGACTATATCTGGTGGCTGGTGTCGCCGGGCAATGTGCTCAAACCGGGTCCCGCGCCGCTGGATGTGCGCGTCACGCGGGCGCGTCTTGTCGCGCGCAACAGCCGCATTCTTGTCAGCGATATCGAAGAGGGCCTGCACACCAGCTTTACCGTCGACACGGCCAAGGCGCTCAAGCGCCGTTTCCCCCAGGTGCATTTCATCTGGCTGATGGGCAGCGACAATCTGGAGCAGTTTTCCCGCTGGCGGCAGTGGCAGCGGATCGCAGCTCTTCTGCCTATTGCGGTGGTCCGCCGTCCGGGCTCGGTCCTCGCGTCGCTGCACGCACCTTTGGCGCGACGTTTGGGCATGGCGCAGCGCCTGGGTTGCGCCCCGTCATTGGTCGTGCTGGATGGGCCGCGTTCCAGCGAAAGCTCGACCGAGCTTCGGGCACAGGCCCTTGGTGCCGCCGCCGAGGCCATGCTAAACCTTACGCCTTGATTTAAAGGATTTTCGCCCTGACTCGCAAAGCCGCCCCAAGAGCTGCCAAGAAAGCTGCTCCGAAAACTGCCAAAAAACCCGCCACCAAGGCGAAAGCGGCAAAGAAAGTTCCGGCCCAAAAATCTGCGAAGAAACCCGCAAGGAAACCCGCAAAGAAGCCGGCTCCAAAAGCCGTCAAGAAGCCGCTTCCCAAGAAGCCCGCCGCGGCGTCGCCTGCCCGCAAGGCGTCGCCGCCAAGCGATCTGCTCAAGCGCATTCTGACGTCTCTGGACGACGACAAGGCCGAGAATATCGTCACCATTGATCTGGAAGGCCGTTCGGCGCTGTGCGATGCCGCGGTGATTGCTTCAGGGCGGTCCTCGCGCCATGTCAGCGCCATGGCCGACCATCTGGCGCGAAAGCTGAAGGAAAGCGGATACGGCACAAGGCCCATCAATGGCCAGGGGCAGGGCGATTGGGTTCTGGTCGATGCGGGCGACGTGATCGTGCATCTGTTCCGCCCGGAAGTGCGCGACTATTACGACCTGGAAGGCATGTGGTCGGTCGGAAGCCGCAAATAATGCGGTCTCCTTAATGCGGCTCTGGATTTACGCCATCGGCCATATGCGCGGCACGCCGGAAGGAATGCTGTGCGAGGAATTCTGCGACCGTGCCCGCAAGCTGGGGCGCAACATGGGTTTTTCCGCCGTCGCCCTGGAGGAACTGCCGGTGTCCAAGCAACGCAGCACCGAAGTGCGCATGAAAGACGAGGCCGAGCGGTTGTCGGCGCGGCTTCCGGACGGCGCCCATATCGTGCTCTTGGATGCGCGTGGCAAGGGCATGACATCGGAAGATTTCGCCGAAATGCTGGGCTCTCTGCGCGATGTCGGCACCAAGGATATGGCCTTTGTGATCGGCGGACCTGATGGCCTGGCGCCGCTGCCCGGCAAGAAGGCGGGACGCAGCCTGGCCTTCGGTCCCCAGACCTGGCCGCATCTGTTGGCGCGCGCGCTTTTGACCGAACAGGTCTATCGCGCCCTTACCATCCTGGCGGGGCATCCGTACCACCGCGCCTGAGCGGCGATTTTCCCACGCGAAACGGCTAAACCCTTTCTTAACCATGATGAGAGAAGGTGGCGTGTCGCAGTGGGACCTTGCCCCATGGAAATCAAAGGCCCAGGCCGTATCGAAACCGCCGCCATCAAGCGCAAGGCGCCGCCGGGCGCAACTGCGGGCAGCTTCACCATCACCGAACATGCCGAAAGCCATGCCCAGATCGTGGCCGGCCCCGGCCCCATCGCGGCGCTGGATTCCATCCTGATGCTGCAGGGCATGGACGATACCACCCAGGGAAAATCCAAGGGCCAGGCGCATGGCGAGCAACTGCTGGATCTGCTGGATTCGGTGCGTGACGGACTTTTGGCGGGCGGCATTCCCCGCGCCACCCTCAACAAGCTGGCGGCTGCCGTGACCCGCCGCCATGACTCTTTCGCCGACCCCAAGCTGCAGGACGTGCTGGACCAGATCGAACTGCGCGCCCATGTCGAATTGGCCAAGCTTGAGGTTTTGGACCAAAGGGTTGCCTGACGCTGCCGAGCGCAGGCCAATTCGACCATAAAATAATCCGAGCTGGCCAAGCTGGAAGTTCTCGACCAGCGCGTCGCGTAAAAGAAAAGGGCGGCTGAAGCCGCCCTGGTTCATTCTCTCCAAAGCCGATCCGATCAGACCTCCAGCAGCATGCGTTGCGGGTCTTCCAGGTTTTCCTTGACCTTGACCAGGAAGGTGACCGCCTCGCGGCCGTCCACGATGCGGTGATCATAGCTCAGCGCCAGATACATCATGGGGCGGATCTCGATCTTGTCGCCTATCGCCATGGGGCGGGGCTGGATCTTGTGCATGCCCAGAATGCCGGACTGGGGTGAGTTCAGGATGGGCGTCGACATCAGCGAGCCGAACACCCCGCCATTGGTGATGGAGAAGGTGCCGCCCTGCAGCTCTTCCAGTTTCAGCTTGTTGTCGCGCGCGCGCGCCCCGAAATCGGTAATCGCCTTTTCGATGCCGGCCAGCGACAGATGATCGGCGTCACGCACCACCGGCACCACAAGTCCGCGTTCGGTCGAGACCGCAATGCCGATGTCATAGTAATTTTTGTAGATGATGTTGTCGCCTTCGATCTCGGCGTTGACGTTGGGCAGTTCCTTCAGTGCCGCCACCACCGCCTTGGTGAAGAAGCCCATGAAGCCCATCTTCACGCCATGCTTTTTCTCGAACGTGTCCTTGTAGGTGGTGCGCAGGCCCATCACCGCCGTCATGTCCACTTCGTTGAAGGTGGTGAGCATGGCGGCGGTATTCTGGGATTCCTTCAGGCGCAGGGCGATGGTCTTGCGCAACCGCGTCATCGCCACTTTTTCCTCGCGCGCTTCATGGGCGCGTGGGCCGCTTGAAACAGGAGAGGGCGCCGCCGGCTGGGGCGCGCTGCCGCGCGAAGAAAGCGCCTCCAGCATGTCGCCCTTGGTCACCCGTCCGTCCTTGCCGGTACCGGCGACGGCGGACAGAGCCAGGCCCGATTCCTCGGAAATGCGCTTGGCCGATGGCATCGCGGGCGCGTCGGCCTTTGGGGCAGGAGCCGGAGCGGCAGGTGCGGCAGCAGGCTTTGGCGCTTCGGCTTTCGGGGCTGCAGCCGCAGGCGCCGCGCCCGCTTTGCCTTCAGCAATGGCGCCGAGCAACGCGCCCACCTGCACCGTGGCGCCGGCCAGGGCCGAAATCGATTCGATGGCGCCGTCGGTGGGCGAGGGGACTTCCACCGTGACCTTGTCGGTTTCCAGTTCCAGCAGCGGCTCGTCCCGCTTCACCGCATCGCCTTCCTTCTTGAACCATTTGGAGATGGTGGCTTCGGTGACGGATTCGCCCATCGCGGGCACTTTGATTTCAACGGTCATGGGTGAGCCTTGAATAGAGGGCCAAAAACTAGAGAGCCAAAAGCTAGAGAGCCAAAAGCTAGAGAGACAGTGCGTCGTTGAGGAAGGCTGCGAGTTCGGCCAGATGCTGCTTCATCAGGCCCGCCGCCGTGGAGGCATATTCGGGCCGCCCGGTGTAACGCGGGCTGGCCTTGCCGCCCAGCTTGGTGACCGTGTCTTCGATGCGCGGCTTGATGAAGTTCCAGGCGCCCTGGTTCTTGGGCTCTTCCTGGCACCAGACCAGCTCGGCCTTGGGGAAGCGGTTCAGTTCCTGGGCCAGCACATTTTCCGGGAAGGGATAAAGCTGCTCGATGCGCAGGATCTGGATGCGGTTTTCGCCGCGCTTCTCACGCTCCTCCATCAGGTCGAAATAGACCTTGCCTGTGCACAGGACCACGCGCTTGATCTCGTGATCGGGCACCAACTGGACGGTGGTGGCGCCGGGCACCACCTCGGCCTGGTCGCGCAGCACGCGGTGAAACGAGGTGCCCGGCAGCATGTCGGTCAGGAAGCTGGTGCATTTCTTGTGGCGCAGCAGCGATTTGGGCGTCAGCACGATCAGCGGCTTCCTAAAACTGCGATGCATCTGGCGGCGCAGGATATGGAAATAATTGGCCGGGGTGGTCGGCACGCAGACCTGCATATTGTCCTGGGCGCAAAGCTGCAGATAACGCTCCAGGCGGGCGCTGGAATGTTCCGGCCCCTGGCCTTCATAGCCATGCGGCAACAGCAAGGTCAGGCCCGACATGCGCAGCCACTTCATCTCGCCGCTGGCGATGAACTGATCCATCACGACTTGCGCGCCATTGGCGAAGTCGCCGAACTGGGCTTCCCACAGGACCAGCGCCTTGGGCTCGGCGGTGGAATAGCCATATTCAAAGCCCAGCACCGCTTCTTCCGACAGAAGAGTATCGATCGCCTCGAAGCAGCCCTGGTCAGCGCCGACATGCTGCAGCGGGAAGTAGCGTTCCTCAGTCTGCTGGTCCACCAGGGCTGCATGGCGCTGGCTGAAGGTGCCGCGCTGCGAGTCCTGGCCCGACAGGCGGATATAGAAGCCTTCGTCCAGCAAGGTGCCGAAGGCGAGCGCCTCACCGGTCGCCCAGTCGATGCCTTCGCCGGTCTCGAACATTTTGGCCTTGGCTTCCAGCTGGCGGGCGATGGTCTTGTGCAAGTTGAAGCCGTCCGGCACGGCGACCAGGGCCTTGCCCACCTTGCGCAATTCCTCTTCGCGCACGCTGGTTTCGCCGCGCCGGTCGCTGTTCTTGGGCGCCACTTCCAGACCCTGCCAGCGGCCATCCAGCCAGTCGGCACGGTTGGGCAAGTGTGATTTGGAGGCGGTGAACTCTTCGTCCAGCCGCTGGACGAAGGCGGCGGCCATGGCATCGGCATCGGCCTGGCTGAGCGTGCCCTCCTGAACCAGCTTGTTGGTATAGAGCTGAAGCGTGGAGGCATGGTCCTTGATCACCCGGTACATCTGGGGCTGGGTGAAGCTGGGCTCGTCGCTCTCGTTATGCCCGAACCTGCGATAGCAGATCATGTCGAGCACGACATCCTTTTTGAACTTCTGACGGAACTCGATGGCGATACGGGTGGCATGCACCACCGCTTCGGGGTCGTCGCCATTTACATGGAAAATGGGGGCCTGAACCATCAGCGCGATGTCGGTGCAATAGGGCGATGAACGCGAGAACATCGGCGCGGTGGTAAAGCCGATCTGGTTGTTGATTACGAAATGCATGGTGCCGCCGGTGCGGAAGCCCTTGATGCCCGACATGGCGAAACACTCCGCCACCACGCCTTGGCCGGCGAAGGCCGCGTCGCCATGGATGAGAATCGGCAACACGCTGGTGCGGGCATCGATGTCGTGCAGCTGCCATTGCTTGGCGCGCGCCTTGCCCAGCACCACCGGATTGACGATTTCCAGGTGCGATGGGTTCGGGGTGAGCGACAGATGCACCTTTTGACCGTCGAACTCGCGGTCCGAGGAAGCGCCCAGATGATATTTGACATCGCCCGAGCCTTCGACATCGCCGGGATTGGCGCTGCCGCCCTGGAATTCATGAAACAGCTGGCGATAGGGCTTGCCCATCACATTGACCAGCACGTTCAGGCGGCCGCGATGGGCCATGCCCATCACAATCTCGCTGACGCCCAGCTGGCCGCCGCGCTTGATGATCTGTTCCAGCGCGGGAATCGTGGATTCCGCGCCATCCAGGCCGAAACGCTTGGTGCCGACAAAACGGTTGGAGGCGAATTTCTCGAACCCTTCGGCTTCAATCAGCTTGTTGAGGATCGCCTTTTTGCCTTCGGGCGTGAATTGAACGCTGTCGCCTTCAATGCGGCGCTGCAGCCAGGTCTTTTGTTCCGCATCATTGATGTGCATGAATTCATAGCCGATGCGGCCGCAATAGATGCCGCGCAACTTGTCCAGCAATTGGCGCGGGGTGGCGGTGGTCAGGCCCAGGATACCGTCGACATAGATCGGCAGATCCAGCGTGGCGCCTTCGAACTGGTAGAGCTTGGGGTCCAGGGTCGCCTGCGGCGTCTTGGGCGTGATGCCCAAAGGATCGAGATCGGCCTGCAGGTGTCCGACCATGCGATAGGCGCGGATCATCTGAACGGCATGAATGGAATGTTTGGCGGCTTCGGTGG
The DNA here is from genome assembly GCA_025361185.1 of Alphaproteobacteria bacterium. Classification (GTDB taxonomy): domain Bacteria; phylum Pseudomonadota; class Alphaproteobacteria; order Micropepsales; family Micropepsaceae; genus Rhizomicrobium. Next base: position 13,732 of record JANYAR010000155.1, read on the forward strand.
CGTCGCCTGTGGCGGCGGCGGGCTTGGCGGGCTTGCCCGCCGAAGCCTTGGCGGAGGCGGGCGGTTCCTGGCCAGTAAGCGCGGCGATCAGATCGCTGCTGGCAAAGTCAGGACGGCGGTCACGCGTCCAGGCCGGACCACGGCCCAGTTGGGTGGGCGAAAGACCCTTCTCGCCGGTTTGAGAAAAATAAGCCTGCCAACCGGCATCGACGGACGCGGGGTCGGCCAGCCAGGCGGCATACATCTGCTCGATGTAGGCGGCGTTGGTGCCGTTGAGGAATGAGGTGGCCTCGAATATGTCATTCGAGGCGCGATTCAACCGATCTGATGGTGATTGTTCTGTCATTTCAAACGCTTACGGGACGGCTTGTTGGGCTCATCCCCTTCCTGGTGGCGCGTCGTTCGCGGCGGTGGGTGGTAACGCCTTCTACAAGGCGATTCAACGCCGAATGAGGTTAATATGGGCTCAATAAACCCTGTTTGCACGGCAAAATCAGGGCAACGGACCGGACGCACACGCATGCCCGCGACGCCCTATTTTTGGGCATTGCGATGACAGCGCTGTGACGCGAAGAGTTACTTGCCGTTTAAGAGATCGAGCAGCGTGGTGCCCAGCGCCGCCGGGTTGGGCGAAACGCGGATGCCCGCCGCCTTCATCGCCTCGATCTTTGAGTCCGCGCCGCCCTTGCCGCCCGAGATGATGGCGCCGGCATGGCCCATGCGGCGGCCCGGCGGAGCGGTGACGCCGGCGATGAAGCCGACCATGGGCTTTTTCACCTTGGAATGCTTGATGAAGTCGGCGGCGTCTTCCTCGGCGCTGCCGCCGATTTCGCCGATCATGATGATCGACTTGGTCTCGGGATCGGCCAAAAGCATTTCCAGCACGTCGATATGTTCGGTGCCCTTCACCGGATCGCCGCCGATGCCGACGCAGGTGGTCTGGCCCAGGCCGACGGCGGTGGTCTGCCACACCGCCTCATAGGTGAGCGTACCGGAGCGCGAGACGATGCCCACGCTGCCGCGCTTGTGGATATGGCCGGGCATGATGCCGATCTTGCATTCGCCGGGCGTGATCACGCCGGGGCAATTGGGCCCGACCAGCCGCGACTTGGAACCCGACAGCGCCCGCTTGACCTTGACCATGTCGAGCACCGGAATGCCTTCGGTGATGCAGACGATCAGCGGCACTTCCGCGTCGATCGCTTCCAGGATGGCGTCGGCGGCAAAGGGCGGCGGCACATAGATGGCGGAGGCGTCGGCGCCGACTTTTTCGCGGGCCTGGCGCACGGTGTCAAACACCGGCAGACCCAAATGGGTAGAGCCGCCCTTGCCGGGCGTGGTGCCGCCCACCATTTTTGTGCCATAGGCGATGGCCTGTTCGGAATGAAAGGTGCCCTGGTTGCCGGTAAAGCCCTGGCAGATGACCTTGGTGTTCTTGTCGACGAGAATGGACATTACTTGGAACCCTTCACGGCCTTGACGACTTTCTCGGCCGCGTCGGCGAGATTGTCGGCCGATGTGATGGCAAGGCCGGATTTGGCCAGGATTTCTTTGCCTTTTTCGACATTGGTGCCTTCCAGCCGCACCACCAGCGGCACCTTCAAGGAAATTTCCTTGGCGGCGGCGATGATGCCTTCGGCGATGATGTCGCATTTCATGATGCCGCCGAAGATATTGACCAGGATGCCCTTCACATTGGGATCGCTGACGATGATCTTGAAGGCCTGGGTGACCTTTTCCTTGGTGGCGCCGCCGCCCACGTCCAGGAAGTTGGCGGGCTCGCTGCCATAAAGCTTGATGATGTCCATGGTCGCCATGGCCAGGCCCGCGCCATTGACCATGCAGCCGATCTCGCCGTCCAGCTTGATATAGGACAGCTCGTACTTGCTGGCTTCCACTTCCGCCGGGTCTTCCTCGTCCAGGTCGCGCAGCGCCTGCACGTCCTTGTGGCGATAGAGCGAATTGTCGTCGAAGTTCAGTTTGGCATCCAGGCAGATGATGTTGCCATCCTTGGTCAGGACCAGCGGGTTGATTTCGAGCAGGCTCATGTCCTTGGCGATGAAGGCGTCGTAAAGGCTCTTCACCACCTTGCCCAACTGCTTGGCGGCGTCGCCCTTGAGGCCCAGGGCCACGGCGATCTCGTTGCCGACATAGGGGCTGTAGCCCGCCACCGGCTCGATCTGAAAGGTGTGAATTTTCTCGGGCGTCTTGTGCGCCACTTCCTCGATGTCCATGCCGCCTTCGGTGGAGACGATGAAGGCGATGCGGCTGGTGGCGCGGTCCACCAGCGCCGACAAATAGAGTTCGCGGTCAATCGCCGAGCCGTCTTCGATATAAAGCCGCTTCACCAGCCGCCCCGCCGGGCCGGTCTGATGGGTGATCAGGGTCATGCCCAGGATACGGCTGGCTTCCTTTTTCACGTCCTCGATGGATTTCACCACCTTGACGCCGCCGCCTTTGCCGCGGCCGCCGGCATGAATCTGGGCTTTCACCACCCAGACCGGGCCGCCCAGTTCCTGGGCCGCCGCCACGGCTTCTTCCACGCTGAAGGCGGCCTTGCCTTTTGGTACCGGCACGCCGAATCCCCGCAACACCTCTTTTGCTTGATATTCGTGGATATTCATGGAGTTAGCCCTGAAATTGGTGGGAGAGCGGGGGCACAATAGCAGGGCAAAAGTCCTGTGCAACGCGGCAGATGGCCCGCGAAGGGCTGGCTTTGGGCCACTCAGGCCGTCAGCGACTGTGCCGTTTTGGGAATCAGCCGCCGAATGCAGCCCTTTCGCGCTGGCATGGCTTTCGCTGTGTTCCCGCCCAGAGGCTGCGAAGCGTTCCGATCCGGAACATCGCGGAAACAAGGGTTTGCCGGGCCATGAAACACAAGAACTCTCATCTGCTGGTGGGCTATTGGAGCCGGCTGCGCAAGGGCCGGGACGTGCCGGCACAAGGCGACATCGATCCGCGCGCCATCAAGCGCCTGCTCTCTTACGTCTTCATCCTGGACTGCGCCAATCCCGCCCGGCCGATCTATCGTCTGGCCGGCACCGGTCTGTGCGAGCGCTTCGGTTTTGAACTCAAGGGCACCAGCTTTCTGGGCCATTGGGAAGCCCAATCGGGTCTGGCGCTGGCTTCGCTGCTGCGTCAGGCGCTCAAGCTCGGCCAACCGCTTTGCCTGTCATCCATTGCGGCCACCGCCGACAACGGCATGGTCGAGCTGGAAACCATTCTCACGCCCGTGTCCCTGAGCGGGGGCACGCCGACGCGCTTTTTCGGCATGGTCCAGATGCTCAGCGATCCGGCGCCGCTTCTGGGCCGTTCCATCGCCTATGAAAGACTGGTCGGTTCGCAGCTGATCCAGGAGGACGAACCCCTGCCCAGTTATGACCAGAATATTCCGCCCCCGCCGCCGCCGATGATGAACCTGCGGGCGCATCCCAAGGCCCCCTACCTGCGCCTGGTTGTGTCGCATGAACGGCCCGCGCTCCTGAACTTCGGTTCGGGCGATATGCTTCAGAAGATGTTCGGGTTGATCGAGCGTTGGCGTGCCGCCAACAACGAAGACCACAGTCATACTGTTTAGTCGACTCCTGCCCTTCGCTTTCGCTCAGGGCGTTCGTCGCTCGAAATGGTCCACTGGACCATTTCGTTCGCTAGCGCGAACCGCTCCTCACCCCATCACGGCCTGGGCGGCGTGCTGGCGGACGGCGCGTTCAGATCCGGGCGTTGCGACGGAATATCCGGCGGATTGTCCACCGGATCGTTGCGCAAAATATCGCGGTCCAGCCTTGCGGCGTTGTTCTTCTGCTGCAGATAGGGGATTTCGTAAGCCTCGACTTTCGCGCGATAGGCCTCGAAGGCTGTCTCGTCCTGCGGCGTGCGCTTGTCGCAACGTTCTACCGGCAGCCCCGCCTGCTCCTGGCACCACAGGTCGAAATTCATTTCCTTGACCTGATAGTTGCCGTTGCGCTGCGCCAGCGCGGGTCCGCCGATCGCCGCCGCCAGGATCACGACAAGAAGAGCTTGTTTCATGCGCCCGACACTAGGCGCAATGTGCGGGGTTGGACAGACATAAAACAACGACACAAAAGCAATGGCCCGCGCCTTTGCGGGCGCGGGCCATTTTAATTACTAGTGCCGAGTTAATGACTACGGTTGCAATGTAATCACGGTACGGCGGTTCTTGGCTTCCTTGACGCCGTCTTCGGTTTGGAGCGCGAGATCGGTCTCGCCCACGCCGCTGGCATGCAGCGCGGTGCGGCGTGCGCCCATGTCCACCAGCGCCTCAACCACGACATTGGCGCGGTGGACCGAGAGCTTCTGATTGTAGTCGGACGGACCGGACGTATCGGTGTGGCCCACGATGGTGATGTTGGCCTGGCCACCGGTGCGGGCGGTGTTGATAACGTCGGTCAGCACCTTGAGCTGTTCGGCTTTCAAGCTCCAGGAGTCGAAGTCGAAATAGACCGTGAAATCACTGCTCGTAGCCGCTGCGGGGGCCGGCGCGGGCGCTGGCGCGGGGGCCGGCGCGGGTGCCGGTGCGGGCGCTGGCGGCGGCCCGGGGCGGGCAGCAGTTTCCAGACGCGGCAGCGATGAATCCAGCGCCGTCTTGCAAGCCTGACTGGCGGCGCCAGCGCTCGGCACGGTGGCGTAGAGCACCCAGCAATCATAGTCGGCCTGGGCGCGCGCGGCCTGTTCAGGGAACTGGTCCTTGCCGGTGGCCACAGCCCGCACCAAGCGGGCGCGAAGGGCGGTTTCAGCGGGATTGGCAGCGGCTTCAGGCTCTGGCTCGGTGCCGGCATTGGCAAGATCAGCCTTGGCGGTGAAGGCCTTGGCCAGCAGATCGCTGGAACTGTCGCTGCTGGAGAAGGGGTTCAGGGAGTCAAAGAAAGAAGATTCGGCGGCCGGGTTGGCGGGCAGGGCCGAGGCCTGGCCTGACAAATCGCCATAATCCTTGGAAAGAGCCTGGGTGAAAGGCGATCCGGTGGTGGCCTCTTCATCATCGCTGGAACAGCCAGCCAAGCCGATCGCTAGAACTCCAGCGGCCGCAAACATGGCCAGACGGCGGCCCTGGCCGTGCGAAACTGCAAAAAAGCGCATCTCGTAATATCCCCACTGGCGGCTATTGCGGGCAGGGCACCAGCCCCGCCTATGCCGCAAAAATTACCCATCCTCCCTATAGCGCGGCGGACAGGGAGGAAAAAGCCCCTGTCTCAAATTGATCTCCCATCCGCCGGACGCCGGGAAAGGGTGATCCGGCCCGGAAAAGGGGGCATTTCGGTTGATATGCGGCGGGATTGGTAACCTCCTGTTGACCCGGGGGGCGTAAAACAGAGGTAGGGATTAACATTTGGGACTGGCCCATGCAGGGCTTGACAATGGCCATGAAGGACGCCGAACCGGTGGTCGCGAAAGCGGGAGCCGAGCGCCGCCGCTTTCGCCGGGTCACAGTCGACCTTCCCGGGCGCCTGTTCATTCCCGCCGACAGCCGCGAGGCCCGCTGCACCATCAATGATCTGTCGCCGGGCGGGGCGGCGATTACCTGCGAGATCGCTCCGGAAGCCGGCACGCCGGTTGTTCTTTATGTGGACAGCTTCGGCCGCTTCGAGGGCAATGTCGTGCGCAGCGCGGGTAACGGCTTCGGCGTCGCCTTTGTCTGCACGCCCAGCAAACGCGAACGTACCGCCGAACAGTTGATCCTGTTCCTCAACAAGTCCCTGGTCGATGATAGCGTGCTGCGCCGTCACGAGCGCACCAGCCAGAAGGGTTTTGCCAGGTTCACCCGCGCCGATGGCCAGATCGTTCATTGTGAGGTGACCGATATTTCCGTTGGCGGCGTATCGCTGCGGACCGACATCAAGCCGGCGATCGGCGAATTCGTGTTGATTGCCCAGATTGCCGGGCGGGTGGCGCGCCATCACGCCGACGGTATCGGCATCGAGTTCATTGGCCAGGAAAAGGCCCATCTCGAGCCTGCCCACCATATCAATCTCGTACGCTCGTAATTTTTCGGCCGCTTGCGTGGCCGCCGGCGACGGTACGCGCGCGATCACGGAATGCAAAACGCTCTAGCGAAATTCCGGCCCCACTGCCCACACCACCAGCGAACGGCGCAGGCCTGAGCGGATCGGCGTTACCTGGTGCAGCACATTGGCGGGGAAGGCGATCAGGGTGCCGCGCGTCCTGGGTGCGGTGTCAATCTGATTGCCGGCGCGCGCTTGCAGATCGCAGCCTTCATAGTCGGTTTCCGCGCTGAGCTGCAGGCTGATCGTTAGCTTGCGGGGTTCTTGCAGGGGATCGGCGGCATCGCGGCCATAATCCTTGTGCCAGTCGAAATGTCCGCCCTCCGGCCCGCCATACAGCGCGTACTGGAACATCGCGAGCCCAGACAGATCGAAGCGGAAGAAGCGGGCATTGATCTGAAGGACGAGTTCCTCCATCCGCCGGTACAGATCTTCGGTCTCCGGTCCGCGCGGCACCCAGGCGACCTGTGTGCTGCGCAGATTGTCATAGCCCGCGCCGCCTCTCGCCAATTCGGCCTTTTCCAATGTCAGCCCGTCGCCAAGCCGCACCAACGCGTCCAGCTCCCGCACACTGAACGCGTCGGGCCACACCACCAGCGCGCCAGACAAAATCGGTGATCCCCCCAAACCCGCCCCCAAGCACGCGTCTTTGTTTCCCGAAACGCTGGGTTTCCCAAAACGCCGGTGTCACGAAATCCTACGACAAATCGGGGGCGGCAGGAAGTTGCAGGCAGGGCCTGCTAGGACAGGTTCTGGATCTGGCTGCTGGCCAACAACAGCTTGGCGACAGACGGCTCGCCGCTGGACTCCAGCGCATTGAGGAAGTCGCCCGTGCGCTTCAGCGCCTCGCTCTGTGTCTTCGCCCAAGCCTCCACATCGGTGCCGTCCTTCAAAAGCTTGGCGGCAATGTTGCGTTGGGATGCCGAAAGATCATTCATCAGGCGGCGCAG